>JAKSOK010000244.1 GCA_024405615.1 Phascolarctobacterium sp. | reverse complement strand
GCAGGCTTAAGTGAAGCAGAACTATTAAACCGTTCCTCCCTTAAGTATGATCGAGGCTTTGAAATCACCGTTAACAGCCCCAGCAGCATATCCACCTACTCCAACCAATATAAAATTCCCAATTACCACACTAAAAACGGCACCCTGGAAACCAAGGACCTGCAATGGCACATGAAGGCCGGCAACAAAGCCGAGCATTTGGTGCGCATCTACTTCTTTTATGATGACGAGCGCAAGCAGATAGTAGTAGGCAGCCTACCAGAGCATCTGCCAACGGTAACCTTTGGGTAAAAAGCGTGTAATAAAATTCCTGCTAGTTGCGAATGTAATATGAGAATAGTATAATTACAGTAGGAATATTGGATAGAGAGGTAGTCATAATGTTGGATGAAGTTGTTTTTATGCAGACAAGGGTGTTCCGAATGTTTTGCGATAGAGTAAAATGTTCACCAGTTGAAGGTAACGCAATATTTGAAAAATATGGGATATGGACCTTTATTGAAGAATGCTACGATAGTCTGCACTTGAGCAGTGACGAAAGCGCTTTAGAAGATATTATGAAAATTCTTAAATCTAAGGGTGTGAATCTATGAAATTAAAAGATGGAATGCTGCTTTATCATGGAAGCTATGTTCCTGTTAAAGAGATAGATTTAAATATGTGTGCTAAAGGTAAAGATTTTGGCAGAGGCTTTTATCTTACGGCTAGCTTAGAGCAGGCGATAAACTTTATTAATACTTCTTTGATGAAGGCTAAAACTATAGGAGATGCGCCTAAGGAACAGAATTACGGGTATGTTTCCTGCTTTAAATATCATTGCAAGGACAAGTCTATACCATATTTTGAATTCGAAGAAGCGAACAAAGAATGGTTATGGTTTATTGCTTTAAATAGACGTAGGCATTTAACTGAAAGCTTGAAAGTAAAACTACAAGCAGATAGGTTCTTTGATATTACCAATAGTGAGATAATAGTGGGTAAGATTGCGAATGACACGACCAATCCTGTTATAACAACTTATCTGAATGGATTGTATGGTGATATAAAAAATGATAGTTCTGCTAACATAGCAATTTCGTTGCTGCTTCCGGACCGATTGAAAGAACAGTTTTGCTTTCTTAGTGAAAGAGCGGTTGAATGTTTGGAATTTGTCGAGGTAAAGAGATATGAGCGATGATATTAAATTGTTTTGTGCTGATCTGGTGCTTGCGGATGCAATAACGGATATGGCTGAAGCTGAAGGTATTACCAAGACAGAGGCGCGTAGAAGGCTAATTACCTCAAAAGCCTATCAGGTGCTGTATAAGTTGGATACAGGAATTTGGGGTTATGGACCAGATTATTTTGTAGACCTTTATAAAAAAGTGGGCTAATAAAAAAGCATTTGCCGTAGTGTGAAAGCACTGCGGCAATTTTTATGCTTCAATCGGCAAAATATAACCGGGTTTTAAGGGTGTAAAACGATTTATATTTTGCCGATAACCATTTTCTACGATGAATTATGATGTTAGCATAAAACTCCCTTGAAAAAGTTGCTACCTTGACATAAAACTCCCTTGAAAAAGTTGCGACTTTAGTCAAAAACTCCCTTGAAAAAGTTGTTGGGGTTGAGAATTGGTGATTAGTAGAACAATTATCAAAGGCTTAACGGGAGTAAAAAGTAGAAGAAAAAACGAAAGACAGTGTTCAACCT
>JAKSOK010000243.1 GCA_024405615.1 Phascolarctobacterium sp. | reverse complement strand
CTTTAAAGCAGGAAAGGGACCAGAAAATGTTGTTGAAACCAACAGCAGCCATGTTGTCGTACAACTGTTAAATAATACTGATCTTTGCAACTTATGTAGCTATTGGTTGAAGGATCGTTATAAATATTATGATTTCGGCATGATTCCAATCGAAGGCTATGAAAATATGATTACCTTTGGGTTTATCTCTACTCACGACGATAATCTATCCAAGCTTTCTAAAGAATTTTTGCATTTTGTTGAAACAGTTATCTCGCAAGAGCAAAATCAACAATGATATAAGGAATTCTTATATCACTCTATAAAAATTTGGTAATGTTCAGCAGTCCTCTATAAGATTATAATGTTATTAGAATATAATCCTATTAAAGAGGAAACAACATGAACATTGTTAAAAACGTTTGCAATATATTTAATACAGCCCATATTTTCCATCAGGAAGATCAAGTAGATATGACCAGTGGTCCTATCGCTATGCAGCTGGTGTGCTTTATGGTTCCCATATTAGCATCTCAGCTTTTGCAGCAGTTCTATAACATTACTGACACTATGTTTGTCGGACGTTATATCGGTGCTGCAGCCTTAGCGGCAGTAGGAACAACTGGTCTTTTGCTTTCTGTTATTGTAAATTTTATAATTGGTCTTTCTGCTGGTGTTAGTGTTATCGTTTCTCAACTATATGGCAGCAAAGCATTTAAGGAACTTAACAATTGCGTACAAACTATTTTGATTGCCTGTAGTACAATAGGGCTTATAGCTACAATTATTGCTATAGTCTTTCTCCCGAACATTTTAGAGCTTTTGGAAACTCCAAAGGAAATCGCTCCTATGGCAGCTTGTTATTTGCAAATATGTCTTTGGGGCATCATCCCTCAGTTAGTGTATAATTCTGGTACTGCTATTATGCGCTCTTTGGGTAATACCTGTTGTGCTCTCTACTATTTGGTTGTTTCTATATTTGTTAACTTAGTTCTAGATTATATATTGTTAGTTCAATTTAATTTAGGAATTCAGGGGGCAGCTTGGGCCACATTAGCAGCTCAAATTATATCTGCACTGCTTATCACTCATAAAATTTTTACTGCAGATGGCGAATGGCATTTTTCCCCTTCTAAAAAACTTGTTGATTTCCTTTATCTGAAGGAGCTAATTACAAAAGGTATTCCCGCAGGCATGCAGGCAGTATTTATGAGTATTTCTAGCCTGGTAATTCAAACTTATATTAACTCCTTTGGTTATGCGGCGATGGCTGGTATGACCATTTATGCTCGAGTTGAGGGTTTTCTTTACTATCCGCTATTTTCCTTTGGCATAGCTCTGACAAGCTTTATTGGCCAAAATATTGGTGCGAGAAAATTTAATAGAGTTACTGAAGGTATCCACATCAGCCTTAAGCTTACCGTTATTGGTAGCATAATTACTTCTGCTCTTGCTGTATATTTTGCTGGCAATATAATGTCCCTTTTCACTGACGATTCTGCAGTATTGGCAAATGGTATGGAAGCTGTCCTTTATAATCTCCCGTTCTATTGGCTTTATGCAATTAACCAAATATATATTGGAGGAATCAGAGGTATGGGACACACATTTTATCCTATGATTACCTCGCTGTGCTCTTATTGCATTTTTAGAGTGGCTTGGTGCCAAGGCTGGGATTTATTGGTTCATGATATGCGTATTGTTTATACCTCTTATGACACCAGTTGGATTCTTATGTTAGGACTTCTTTATTTTGGCTATAAATATTACTTTCAGCAAACAGTTAACTCTTGCGCGCTCCTAGCAGAAACCTAATACATAAAATTACCCCTAGACTATCTAGAAAGATAATCTAGGG
>JAKSOK010000242.1 GCA_024405615.1 Phascolarctobacterium sp. | reverse complement strand
GTTACTTTAAGTGGAACTACACCTATGGTTAAAAAGGTAATTACCGTATCTCATTTCGACGCTTTCTTTAAGATGGTTTAATTGGTGAGGTGAGCTTATGGCTACTAGTTTTGCAAGGACATTCCCTGCTACAGATGAAGTTCTTCCAGAAA
This sequence comes from Phascolarctobacterium sp., assembly GCA_024405615.1. Classification (GTDB taxonomy): domain Bacteria; phylum Bacillota; class Negativicutes; order Acidaminococcales; family Acidaminococcaceae; genus Phascolarctobacterium_A. Next base: position 1,755 of record JAKSOK010000242.1, on the reverse strand, counting down.
TTTTAGGTTGGGTAGAGGAGACTAGTGGTTCTTTGTTACCATTTGAAAAGGCATTGAATTTGCAGCTTGCTGTAGAGGAAGCTGTTGTTAACATTATTTCCTATGCTTACAAGGAAAGCCCGGTTGAGCCTTTTGTTATCATTAAATTTATGGATGACGATACCACTTTGACTTTAGTGATTGAAGATGGGGGTAAGTGTTTCAATCAGCTGCAGTTTATTTCCTATGACTTTAATGCTGATGTAGAGACAAGACAAATCGGCGGTTTAGGCCGTACTTTTATCATCAGCTTTACAGATAAGCAGGCTTATGAATATACTCAAGGCCATAATGTTTTGACTTTAGTCATTAATAAGTAATTTTATGTTTTCGTGTTTTAGGAGAGATGGAGGACCATGAAATTTCGCGGAGACGGACCCAGAATAAACTTTAAGCAGGAACCTTTGCCTAGCCAAAAAGAGTTCTGGGTGTTTTTAGCTATTAGTGCCATAACCTATTATGTTGCCTTACAGCTTACCTTTGTGCTGTTTCACTTTGTGGATGGTCTGGAACTGCGTCCTGCTACCTGTATTGCAGTTGCGGCAGGTATGCTGTGGGGCTTGCCTGGTGCTTTAGGTATAGCTGTGGGAAATAGCATTTTAGTAGCTTTTGAAGGAATTGGTTTTTTAGATGTTTTGTTTTCTTCTATTGCTAACTTTTTCTTGGCCTATCTACCATATCGTATGTGGTATGCTGTAGATAATAAGCATGCCCAAAGTTTTATTAACAATAGCGCTTCCTTCGTAAAGTTTGTTACCATTATCCTTATTACCGGCACTTTGGTTTCGGCACAGATCTGTACCTTTGGCTATGTCTTATACAGATTAAACTTGATAAATTTTGCTATTTATGTATGGGCGGCGCAAATTATTTTCCCGATAGCTTTAGGTATTCCTCTTATTCTTTACCTACGTAAAAAAGGCGTAGCTTTTTACTATCCTGAAAAGGCTACAAGTACGATTAATGCTCGTTTTTATTCCCCTGTAATCTATGGCATTGTTGTATTTTTCTCCTGCTATCTCTATTGTAATGGCAAGGGAATTTTGTTGTTTGTAGAGCCTTATATCTTTTATCCTATTGCTTTCTTGACAGCAGGATATTTGGCAACCATAAGGTGTGATTTTGAAGTGAAGCCCCAGGAGCTGATTGATTCCTCTATTTTAGAGACTTTGACTAGCAATTTGCTGCTCTTAGGTATTGCTTTCAGCGTTTACGATAGCTATAAGATGGGTACAAAGGTCTTATACCGCTACAATGGTCTTGGAGATCAGGTGTACTGGGCTAACATTACGCAAGATTTCATATTTAATTTATTCTTTGTATTCTTGGCCGTACTAATGATGCTGGTATTCGTAGAGAAAAACATTTTTGCTAGAATGGATGCCTTAAGCAAGCAGGCTGAGAACTTTGTCCAAACCGGACAAGTTGATGCGGAAAATGCTGAGCTGGTTAGTCTTATCGACAATTTGCGTAACGATGAAATCGATAAGATGGCCAAGGCCTATAGAAAGATGGGCCAAGATATCAGAGCCTATATTAACGATTTAAGCTCTATGCTGAAGGAAAAGGAAAGCTTGGCTGCTCAATTGGAGATTGCTACTAATATCCAAATGCATGCTTTGCCCGATATTGATGCCATTAACAGCGAACTGGAAACCTATGAGGTTAAGGGGGGCATGAAGCCTGCCAAGGAGGTAGGCGGTGACATGAACGTGT
>JAKSOK010000241.1 GCA_024405615.1 Phascolarctobacterium sp. | reverse complement strand
CAGTGTCTGTATAAATTTTATCCATCTCTAAATCTCCTATAGAATATTTTCTATATGTTTATTATAGCATGTTATTTCTCTTTGTCAAGAGATATATTGAGTTTTTTCAATGTTTATGTTTAATGTGTTATCTCTTAGATTCAACTATTCACTTTTTGAATATAAAACTATTTAATATATGTATTAGACATTAAAATTAAATAGTTTTATAATTTATATATGATAAACTTTATCATTTCTTCAAGAGGATATAAATTATGGAATACACAAAATTAGGAAAATCAGATTTGCAGGTATCTAGAATTTGTATGGGCTGTATGGGCTTTGGTGATGCTGCCAATGGTCAGCACAATTGGACTGTTGATGAAGCAACAACAAGAGAAATAATAAAATATGGCTTAGCTAACGGCATAAATTTTTATGATACTGCTATCGCTTATCAGAATGGTACGAGTGAACAATATGTGGGCAAGGCTTTACGAGATTTTGCGAAACGTGAGGACTATGTTATCGCAACCAAGTTCCTGCCTAGAAATCAGGAAGAGCTAGATAATGGTGTAAGCGGACAACAGCATATAGAAAATTCGCTGAATAAGAGCCTTACTAATCTTGGCATGGATTATGTAGATTTGTACATCTATCATATGTGGGATTATCACACACCTATGGAAGAAATTATGGAAGGCTTGTATAATGTAGTTAAGGCTGGTAAAGCAAGATATATAGGCATATCTAATTGCTTTGCATGGCAGCTGGCAAAGGCTAATTTTTATGCTAGAGAGCATGGTTTAACTGAATTTGTTTCTATCCAAGGACATTATAATCTAATTGCTAGGGAAGAAGAACGAGAAATGGCGCCCTTCTGTTATGACCAAAATATTGCTATGACGCCCTATAGTTCCCTTGCTAGTGGAAGACTTTCTAAAAAACCGGGAGAGACAACAGCAAGACTTGAAAAGGATGCCTATGCCAAATTTAAATATGATAAAACTGCTGCAGCTGATGCTTTGATTATTGATAGAGTGCTGGATATTGCTAATAATAAAGGTGTATCTATGACAGAAGTAGCTCTTGCCTGGTTACTAACTAAGGTTACTGCGCCTGTAGTTGGGGCCACAAAGCTTTCTCATGTAGATGGTATGGTTAAGGCAGTAGAGTTAAAGCTGACTGAGGCTGAAATTAACTATTTGGAAGAATTATACGTTCCGCACGCTTTAGCTGGTGTTATGGCACAGAATGGTAAGCAAAAGGCTGGCAATGTTGTGTAGGAGAAAGGGGTTATATGATGAATTATAAAAAAATAATAACTATGGCTTTAGCAGCGATGGCCTTTGCTAATTTAGGCTGCGCAGGAGAATTCAGCAAGGAGGGAAATAACAATATGGAAAATAAGGCTATTGTATATTTTACAAGAGATTTAAGCTCTGCAGGCTTACAAAAAATTTATAATAAGGTTAATGCTGATATGATGGGTAAGATTGGCATAAAGCTACATACCGGTGAAAAGAATGGACCTAACATTATTCCGCGTGAATGGGTAAAGGAGTTGCAAAAGACTATACCTAATAGCAATATTGTAGAAACTAATACCTATTATTTTCCTTCTGACCGCTATACTACAGAAGCTCATCGCGAAACACTGAAGGTCAATGGCTGGACCTTCTGCCCTGTTGATATTATGGACGAGGAAGGAACTGTTATGCTGCCAGTTAAAGGTGGCAAGCATTTTACAGAAATGTCTATGGGAAGCCATATTTTAAATTATGATTCCATGCTGGTATTAACTCACTTTAAAGGTCACGTTATGGGCGGTTTTGGTGGCTCCAATAAGAATATTGGTATTGGTTGTGCTGATGGACGTATTGGCAAAGCTATGATACATACTGGTGATAATAAAAAAGAATGGGGATTGACACCTCAGCAATGGCAAATTGCACAAGAGCCTCTTACGGAACGCATGACTGAATCCTCTAAG
>JAKSOK010000240.1 GCA_024405615.1 Phascolarctobacterium sp. | reverse complement strand
CTTTAGCAGCAAAATAATAATAAACATCGGTACATCTCAAAGCTAAAATCTATGGCCGCGGCCGTAGGTTTTAGCTTTTCTTTTTCTCTAATGACAAAGCTCTTATACTATTTGATTTAAAGCTCTCTGTCTCTTTTCTTCTATATTCTTCATATACTTAATATACCTATTAGCTTTTTTAATAGGGTATACAATGGGGGTTGGGTTATTTAAAGCTTCAGCTCTAACTTGTCCACAAGTTTTACCTTTAAATCTCTTTTGAGGATAAAGATTGACGTAATAATCAAGAGTTCCGTATATTGCTTCAAGCATCTCCTCTTTAGTCTTTATGTTAGGATATAGGACAAACAGGATGTCTTTAAACAGGCCCTGGAAACTTTCACAAGGGCCATTGTCGATACATCTAGATATACGTGACATAGATTGCGTCATACCATAGCCTTTAAGCTTAGCTTGAAATGTTTTTCTGGTATATTGAAAACCTCTGTCACTATGATATAAAGGTGTAGCATTTGGATAATTGTTATGAGCATTCTCTAAAGCGCTATTGGTTAGATCTACATCATTTCTATAACCAACAGAAAAGCCTACAGGATAACGGTCGTATAAGTCTAAAACAGGACTTATATATAATTTCTCACCAGTTGCTGGTACTTTAATTTCTGTTACATCGGTACACCACTTCTCATTAGGCTTTGTTGCATTAAAATCTCGTTTTAAGATGTTTTCAGCAGTTGTTTCTGGTGTAGATTTATTATAAACATAAGAACTATGACGCCTAAAAGAAGACCTAATATTATTAATGCACATCAATCTGTAAACTCTATTATGCCCACAAGTAAAGTGATAAGTGTTCCTTAATGCAAAAAACATATTCATTGCGCCAAACAAAGAGTTATTACTGTCGGCGATCGCTTTAATTTGTGCTAAAATGCGAGCATCTTCTTTTTCTTTGGCAGACTCTTTCTTGTTAAGCCATTTGTAATAAGCTGCTCTGGATATACAGAGACATTTGCACATAAAAGATATATGCCAACCGTTATTTTCTTCGTGAAGTTGTTTAATTATCTCATAGTCTATAATTCTGTTGCGTTTTTTATAATAGGCTATTTTTGATTTAGGAAGTCTGTCGACCACATCCTTTCTAGCTCCTCGACTTTTTTTAATAGAGTATATTCCCTTATCAATTCTTGTTTCTCATGCTCTAATTTAGCGATTCTGCGCTGTGCTTTTTCTAGCTCGCTTAAATCTTTTTCTTCTTTTCTATGCCCACGAGTGTCAGTAAGTCCTTCTGCACCTTTAATAAGATATTTTTTAACCCAATCATAAACCTGCATATAACTGCACTCAAATTTTAAAGCAGTACTTTTATAATCTTTGTTATGTTCAAGACAATAATTTACAATTTCGATTTTTTCTTCTTTAGTAGTTGATTTTCTAATAGCCATATATACCTCCGGATGCGGATCGTAATCCTTTAGTTCTATATTGCTATTATACATATTTGTCCAACTTTGAACAAGGGATCTGGATATATTGTGTTTCGCGGCTACATCACGGTCAGATGCGCCATTGATTTTTTCTCTAGCAACTATTTCTTTAAATTCTTTAGTATATTTCCTGTTTTTTAAATGACGTATAAATGCAGCTTCTCCGTTGACACGATACATGTTTATCCATGTTCGTACAGTTCTGCCACCGCATTTAGGCATGTTTAATTCTTTCGCAATTTGATCACTTGATTTAGATCCGGACAGATACTCAATACATGCTTGAATTTTTTGCTCAACGGTATATTTGACTTTTCTAGACATAAAAATCCCACTTTCCTAAACACAAGTTATTTTTTATATTTCTTGTGTCTACTAAAGTGGGATTATATCAAAGGCTTACGGGGTAATTTGTTTTATTTAAGCGGATCAGGGATGCTTATTCAGCTGCAGCTGCAACCTTGCTTTCAAAGCTGGCTGCATTTTTT
>JAKSOK010000024.1 GCA_024405615.1 Phascolarctobacterium sp. | reverse complement strand
TACAATGGTGTTGTTTATAACGAAATGAAGGGTGTATATTCCTCTGCAGATGCTTTTCTGGAAAGAGAAGCCATGCAGGCGCTGTTTCCGGACAATTGTTATAAATATGAAAGTGGTGGCCTTCCTGAAGCAGTACCTAATTTGACTCAGGAACAATTTGAAGAATTCCATAAGACTTACTACAGCCCTGAAAACAGCTATATCTATTTATATGGTGACATGGATATTGATGCTACCTTGGCTTATTTGGATGATGAGTATCTGTCGAATTTTACAGCTACTGGTAATTTAGATACCAGTATTCCTCTGCAAAAGCCTTTGGAACGTACTGCTGAGGTTAGAGCAACTTATCCTATCGCTGCAGATGAGAGCATTGAAGGTAAGTCCTATCATGAACTGAGCATCGTTGTTGGACAAGCCGTTGATATTAAAACAGGTATTGCATTACGTCTGTTGGAAACTGTTTTGCTGGAAAGCGAATCTTCTCCTTTACGTCGTGCTTTATTAGAGGCTGGTGTGGGCAATAATATCAGTGGCAGCTATAGCGGCAGTCTGCAACAACCGATTTTTGCGATTCGTGCTGCAGGTTCTGAAGAAGATTTACGTGATAAATTCTTAAGTGCTGTTTATAAAAATCTGCAAAAGCTTACCATTGATGGTATTGATAAAAAGCTTATGGAAGCAAGTCTCAATTCCATGGAGTTTAAACTGCGTGAATCCGACTTTGGTGCTTATCCCAAAGGTTTGATTTATGGCTTGGGTTTAATGGATGTTTGGCTGTATGATGGTGATCCCATTGCTTCCTTACGTTATGAACAGGATTTAGCAGATTTACGTGCTGCTTTAGAGACCAACTACTACGAAAGCTTAATTGAAACCTATTTGCTGGATAACACTCATCGTGTTTTGGTTACATTAGTACCTGAGCCTGGTAAAGAGGACCGCCTGCGTGAAAGCGAAGAGAAGGCAATGGCTGAACTGAAGGCTAGCATGAGCGAAGAAGAGGTTAAGCATTATTACGAGCTGTGCAAGGAACTGCATGAACGCCAGGCTACTCCGGACAGTGAAGAAGCAAGAGCTTCTATTCCTATCTTAAAGCGTAGTGATATTCGTCGCGAAGTAGAAGATTTTGTTTTGGAAGAAAAGCAACTAGGGGATAATAAAAAGCTCATGTATCTACCTGCAAAGACCAACAAAATCGTTTATAATAGCTGGTATTTTGATATTACCGATTTGCCCGAACGCTTATTAGCTCCTGCCTTTTTGTTAGCAGATTTGCTTGGTAAGTTTGATACTGAAAAGTATACCTACAAGGAAATTGCTACTGATAGCATTATGTACACGGGTGGGTTATCCTTCAATGTGCATGCTGTATCCGAACCAGAGGATGCAGATGATTATCGCATTAACATGATTATTAAGGGAAAATGTCTGCTACAAAATTTGGGAAAGATGTACGATATTGTAGAGGCTATTGCTTTAGGCTCTAAGCTTAACAATGTAGAACGCTTGCAGGAGCTGGTCTTAGAGCTTAAAACAGATTGGGAGGATAGCTTATTTAGCCGTGGTCAAAACTTAGCTATTGCTCGTCTCTATAGCTATTGCTCCGGTGTTGCGCGCATCAATGAAAAGGATTTGTTTAGCTATTATCAATATCTAAAGAATCTGTGCAATAATTTTGAACAAGAAGCAGATAAGGTACTGGCGGATTTGCAAGCTTTACTGAAGCGTGTGTTCACCAGCAATAACTTTACTTTAGCTTATACCTGTGATGAAGAAGCTAGGGAAGAGGTAGAAAAAATCTGCTTAAGCTTTGCTAATAAGCTGGCTGAAGGTAATGTAGTTGGTGATGCTGCAGCATTAACTGAACCTACTATTAATGAAGCTATTAGCCTACCTGGTAAGGTTCAATATGTAGTTGCAGGTGGCAACTTCGCCAAACATGGACATAGCTTTAAAGGCTCTATGCGTGTTTTAGAGACAATTCTAAGGTATGAGTACCTGTGGACCAAAATCCGCATTCAGGGGGGCGCGTATGGTGCTACAGCACGCTTTGAAATCAACGGTCTTATGGCCTTTGCTTCCTATAGGGATCCGCAACTGTTGAAATCTATGGATGCCTATAAGGAAATGCCCCAATGGCTAGGTAGTTTAGAATTACCGCAACGTGAACTAGATAAATATGTTATTGGAACTATCAGTGGTATGGATGTGCCTTTGACCACCTCCATGAAGCTGGATCAAGCAGTGGCTTATAATCTTAAGAATTTCCCCAAGAGCCTCAGACAACGTATTCGCGATGAGGTCTTAGATGTAACTAATGAGGATTTGCAAGCTCTTGCCAAGGTTGTTGAGGATACCTTGAAGGATGGTTATATCTGTGTAGTGGGTGGCAAACAACCTATTGAAGAAAATAAAGAACTTTTTAATACTATAATTACCGCTTAATAATTATCGGCTAAGGGTTACTACCTTTAGCCGATGTCTTTTTTATGTATACAAGTATTTTTTTAGAAATTACAACAAAAAACATTTGTATTTTTGAAGTAAACAGTTTATAATAGAGCAAGAAGTAAAAAGGAGGCCCTTATCATGGACGAGAAAAATACATTCTATTTAGTTAGAGAAGAAATATTACCTGAAGCAATTAAAAAGACTATTAAAGTTAAAGAAATTTTAAAACGCGGTGAAATTCGTACTATAAATGAAGCTGTAGAAAAAATGGGATTGTCCCGCAGTGCATACTACAAATATAAGGATTTTGTTTTCCCGTTTTATGAAGCTAGCAGAGAAAAAATAATTACTTTATCCCTGCTGCTGGAGCATAAGTCCGGTGTGCTCAGTAAAGTGTTGAATACTATTGCAGATGATAATGGCAGCATCATGACTATCAATCAAGGTATTCCTTTACAAGGCGTTGCAAACACTACTATTTCTTTGGAAACAAAGAATTTAACCGTAGATTTAGAAGCTTTATTAGATAAATTACGTATGATTGATGGTGTAAAACGTTTAGAGGTATTAGGTCAAGTTTAAGCTTATTGTTATGGTAATAATTGACTTTGCATATGCAATATAAATGAGGTGTGAAAATGGCTAAGAAAGAGAAAATAGTAGTAGGTTTGTTAGGAGCGGGCACGGTTGGTGGCGGTGTACTGAAGGTTTTAGAAAAAAACGCTGCTGATATTGCTAAAAAAGCAGGCGTAGAAATTGTTATTTCTAAAGTTATGGGCTTAGATATCGAAGGAATGAAGAAGGAATTTGGTGAAGGCCATATCTACACTAAAAATTTTGCCGATATTGTTGATGACCCTGAAATTGATATTGTTGTAGAATTAATTGGTCGTGAGCATCCTGCTAAAGAGTTTATCAAAGAAGCTCTGGAAAAAGGTAAGAATGTAGTAACTGCAAATAAAGATGTTATTGCTAAATTTGGCAAGGAACTTTTCCCAATTGCTGCTGAGCATGGTGTAGATTTAATGTTTGAAGCATCTGTTTGTGGTGGTATTCCTATTATCGAACCTATGCGCAATGTAATGAGCTGCAATAAAATTAAATCCATTATGGGTATCGTTAATGGTACTACCAACTATATGCTTTCTAAAATGAGCAACGAGCATCTGGATTATGATGAGGTTCTGAAGGAAGCACAAGCAAAGGGTTATGCTGAATCTGATCCCACTGCTGATGTAGGTGGTCTTGATGCTGCTCGTAAGATGGCTATTCTTTCTTCTTTGGCATTTAACATGGACATTGACTTAGATGATGTTTATGTAGAGGGTATCGAAAAGATTCAAGCCTGCGATATTAAATACGCTCAAGATTTAGGCTATTGCGTAAAATTGTTAGGTATTGCTAAATACACCGATTCCTTTGGTGCATCTGCGCGCGTAACTCCTGCTATGCTGCCGGTTGACCATCCCTTGGCAACTGTAAATGGCGTATATAATGCTGTTTTCGTAAAAGGTGATGCTATTGGCGAAGCTATGTTCTTAGGTCTTGGCGCTGGTCGTTTCCCAACAGCAAGCTCTGTAGTAGGCGATATCATGACTGTTGCAAGAAATATCAATGCTGGTGCTACTGGCCGCTTAGGTATGGTGCAATATCGTGAAAAACGTCTTTGCCCGCCAGAAGCTATGACTTCTCCTAGCTACATTCGTATGAGTGTTTTAGACCAACCTGGTGCTTTAGCTGCTATTGCTGCTGCTTTTGCTGCACAAAATGTCAGCCTGCGTAACGTTATCCAAAAGGATAATAATGGTGGTACAGATATCGTTATCATTACTCATGCTGTTTCCCGCTCCAGCCTGGAAATGGCATTGCTGCAATTGAACGTTCTTCCTGTTGTTGAAAAAATCTGCTGCGTAATCAGCGTAGAAGATAGAAACTTAGAGTAAGAGGGTGTAAGCATGAGTAAAGTGTATTTGCGCGTACCGGCTACATCCGCTAACTGTGGTCCTGGCTTTGACGTTTTAGGTATTGCAGTTAATTTATATAACGAAGCAACTTATGAAATTACTCCTGAACGTGGATTTAAACTGGAAGTAGAAGGCGAGGGCGCTGAATATTTAAAACCCTATGGCCGTAATTTAGCTTTTGCCAGCTTTTTAAGAGTTTGGAATCAGGTTACAGGCGGTGAACGCATTGGCTTAAAAATTAAAATGGTAAATCGTATTCCTATGAGCCGTGGTTTAGGTTCTAGCTCTAGTGCTATTGTAGCTGGTGTTCATGCTGCTAACGTACTGTCCGGTAACACCCTGACCGAAGATGAATTGCTTGGCATCGCTACAGAAATTGAAGGACATCCTGATAATGTTGCTCCGGCTTTATATGGTGGTTTTACCATTAGCTATATGGAAAATGAAAAGGCTCATAGCTTGCGTGTTTTGCCTGCAAAACCTTTGAAATTTATTGCCGTAGTTCCAGACCGTCGTTTGGCTACAAGTTTAGCTCGTCAAGCTATTCCAGCAACAGTTCCTCATCATGATGCTGTATTTAATTCCTCCAGAAGTGCCTTGCTTGTTGGTGCTCTTTTAACAGGTCAACATCAATATCTTACTAATGCTTTAGAGGATAAGCTCCATCAACCGTACCGTGCACATTTAATTCCGGGTCTTTATGAGGCTTGGGAAGCTGCTAGAAAAGCAGGCGCTTACAATGGTATTATTAGTGGTGCTGGTTCTACTATCATGGCTTATGCTGAGCCTGATGCAGATTGTGTAGGTATTGCAGAAGCTATGAAGGCTGCTTTAAATAGTGTGGGGGAAACCTGCTGCTATCACATTTTAGATCTTGATACCGAAGGCGTAAAAACTTTAGATTTTCAAAAATAAATAATTTTCTAAAATAATCTAAATATCGCTTGACAAATGTTATCTGGTCTAGTATAATACTCCTTGTGATTCGGGGCGTGGCTCAGTTTGGTAGAGCGCTTCCTTGGGGTGGAAGAGGTCGTGGGTTCGAATCCCGCCGCTCCGACCAGTTTCTAAATCACAGTAAAACAGGGCTATCGCGCTTGCGTGATAGCCTTTTTTATTTTCTAAAATTAATAAACTATAAAGCATGTAAGCTGATATTTTATTTTATCCTGCAATGAGGTATAAAAATGATTAGAGAATTTAAACTAAAATGCAGTCTTTGTGAAAAGCCTTTTGGTACAGACGGAACTTTATTTTATCGTCCCTTTTATGGCATGAGCAGTGATCTGCGCGATGTAGAATTTATTTGTCCTGAATGCATTCAGGCTTGGCATGATAAGTGGAAGATTAAATCTGCAGTATTCCATGAGCATGATTATGTTATGACTGTAGATTTAGAATTGGAAAATGGTTCTACCTTTGAAGCAATGGATTGTACACCTTTAGATGAAACTGAGACCGTTGTTGTAGGTGAGGATATTCCTGTTGAAGCTCAACAAAAGCTTTATGAAATTTATAAGGTTTGGGATTTAGAGCGTAAAGCTCACATCCTGAAGGATTGTACCTTTGATGATGGCTTTATGAACATGACCTTTAGCTGTGAAACCTACGGTGGAGAAAAGTTTGAGAATGTAGCCTTCCGTTTCAACATGAAAGGTGCTCTGCAAACTGCAGTACCAATTCCTGACTATGTAAAAGAACAAATTATTGAAGCGTATAGATTGTATGAATCTCAAATGTCTGAGGATGATGTTCCGAGCGAAAGCTCAGAAGAGGAGTAAGTGATGAGCGAATTACTGGAAAAGATAGAGAAGCGTCGTACCTTTGCGATTATTTCTCACCCTGATGCCGGCAAAACAACTTTAACTGAAAAATTGCTGTTATACGGCGGAGCTATCCATTTGGCTGGTTCTGTTAAGGCCCGCAAAAGCAATAAGCATGCCGTATCCGACTGGATGGAAATTGAAAAACAACGTGGTATTTCTGTTACCTCTTCTGTATTGCAATTTGATTATGATGGTTACAGAGTAAACATTCTGGATACCCCTGGTCACCAGGACTTCTCTGAAGATACTTATCGTACTCTGATGGCTGCCGATAGTGCTGTAATGCTTATAGATGCAGCAAAAGGTGTGGAACCTCAAACAAAGAAGCTGTTCTGGGTTTGCCATCGTCGTCATTTGCCTATATTTACCTTTGTCAACAAATTGGACCGTTATGGCCGTAATCCCTTCGATCTGATGGATGAATTGGAAAACGTTCTGGGTATTCGTGCATATCCTATTGACTGGCCCATTGGTATCGATGGTAAATATAAAGGCGTTTATAACCGTATGGAAAATACCATTCAAATGTTTGAAGAGGATGGTAGCCATGGTTCTAAACAACTGAAATCCACCACTGGCAGCTTAGATGATCCTAAGATTAAAGAAATGTTAGGTGATGAACTTTATAATCAACTGGCAGAAGATATTGAACTTTTGGATATGGCTGGTGACGAGTTCGATATGGAACGTGTTAACAAGGGCGAATTGACACCTATGTTCTTTGGTTCTGCTATGACTAACTTCGGTGTTCAAAGCTTCTTGGAAAAATTCCTGGAGCTGAGTCCTGAACCTCAACCTCGCGCATTGCAAAATGGCGATATCGTTGATCCTTCTAACGAAAAGTTCTCCGCTTTCGTCTTCAAGATTCAAGCAAACATGAATCCTGCTCACCGCGATCGTATTTCCTTCATGCGTATTTGCTCCGGTAAATTTGAAAAGGGCATGACTGTTTACCATAAGCAAAGTGGTAAACCCATTAAATTAGCTATGCCGCAACAATTCATGGCACAAGAGCGTACTATCGTTGAAGAAGCTTATCCTGGTGATATTATTGGTGTCTTCGATCCCGGTATTTTCGGTATTGGTGACTCTTTAAGTGATAATAGCTTGAAGTTGCAATTTGAAGATTTCCCTGTATTCCCACCGGAAATTTTTGCTCGTGTTCAACCTAAGGATTCTTTAAAACGTAAACAATTCGAAAAGGGCATTATTCAACTGTCTCAAGAAGGTGCTATCCAAGTCTTCAAGCAAGAAGGTGTAGGCATGGAAAGCTACATTGTTGGTGTTGTTGGTGTCCTGCAATTAGAAGTTTTGGAATATCGTCTGAAGAATGAATATAGTGCTCAACTGTTAATGAATCAATTACCTTATAGTGTAGCTCGTTGGGTTTATGCAGAAAGCAAGGATCAAGTTGAAAACCTGAAGGGCTTGGATAATGGTATGCTGGTTTATGATAAAAAGGATAGACCTGTTATCCTTGTCAATAATGAATGGGCTCTTAACTGGATTCTGGATCGTAACCCAGGCATTCAATTCTTGACTGTTCCGGCTGATGTAGAGAAGATTTGATTGTACTTTTTCATAACTGAAAAAGTACCAAAAAGGTTCGCGCTTTGAGAAAGCGCGGGAAACGGTCGCTTTCTTGTGAAGCCCAAGAAAGCTTGGCAAAGAAGGGCTATACTTATGAAAGAGTTCAAAATATTGGGGGTTCCTGTTCATCCGTACACTATGAGTGAGGTTGTTGAGGAACTGAATAAAAGAATAGTTGCACAGGAGCAGACTTTTGTGGTTACTGCAAATGCGGAGATTATCATGGCTTGCCAAGAGGATGACAGCTACAATAAAATCGTTTCTAATGCAGAGATTATTCTTCCGGATGGTGCCGGTGCTGTATGGGCTGGTCGTCATTTGGGAAATAAGGTTCCTGAACGTGTTGCAGGCTTTGATTTATACCTGGAGTTAATGCAACTTTGTGCAGAGAAAGGCTATAAGGCGTTTTTCTTTGGTAGCGCTCCTGGTGTTGCTGATGCTGCTAAGGCTGTCTGCGAAGAAAGATACCCTGGTGTGCAGATTGTTGGTGTCCGTAATGGGTATTTTAAGGACAATGAAGTTCCTGAAATCATCGAGGAGATTAACAAAAGTGGTGCTCAATTATTGTTTGCTGCTTTAGGTGCTCCCAAGCAGGAGAAATGGTTAGCTGCTAATCGAGATAAACTTAACTCTATCGTCCTCATGGGTATTGGTGGTAGTTTTGATGTTTTGGCAGGAAAGATGCAACGTGCTCCTAAATGGATGCAGGACGCTTCTTTGGAATGGCTTTTCAGATTGTATAAGCAACCAAGTCGTTTCATGCGCATGATGGCGCTACCCAAGTTTGTCATTGAAGTGTTTATTCATGGTTCTAAGCATGTGTAAATATGGCATATTATTTTTTGCTATGGACAAAATATTCAAATTAAGATATAATAGTGTGTCGGATAAGTGTTTCATCTGACACACTTTTTTATGTAATGAACTCTATGGAGGAATTGAATGTTTGTAGTTAAAGATGGATATATATACGTTGGAGTGTGCTTAGTTCTGACTGCTTTAGTTGCATGGCTGGCAGGCATTTATTGGGCAGTAATTCCTTTTGTTTTAGGCTTGTACTTTGCATATTTCTTTAGAGATGAGCATCGTGAAGTTATATATGATGACGGTATTCTGTATTCTGCTGCAGATGCTACTGTAGTAGCAATAGAAGAATTGTATGAAGATGAGTTTTTAATGTGTGATTGCGTTAAAATTACTACCTTCCTATCCGTTTTCAACGTACACGTTAATCGTAGTCCTATGAAAGGCGAGGTTAAATACCAAAAGTATACTGTAGGTGAATTTGTTCCTGCTTATGATAGTGATGCTGGTGCAAGAAATGAGCGTTTTGCCATCGGCTTAGACAATGGTAAGTACAAAATTCTTGTTATTCAGGTTGCGGGCTTGTTAGCACGTCGTATTAGCAACTGGGTATCCTTAGGTCATCAAATGGAACAGGGTGAACGCTATGGTATGATTAAGTTCGGTTCCAGTACCGAAGTTTATGTACCCAAGGATATTTTTGAACCCTGTGTCAAAGTTGGTCAAAGCGTTGTTGGCGGCGTAACCGTACTAGGGAGGATTAAAGCATGAATTATAAGAGGATAGTTCCCAATAGCATTAGTTCTCTTAGCTTGATTTTTGGTATTATGTCCATTTTCCGCAGTATGGAAGGGGATTTCTTCTGGGCACCTATTCTTATTGTGCTTGCAGTTTTGGCAGATTCCTGCGATGGTCGTGCTGCTCGTCTTTTAGGCGTTAGTGGTCCTTTTGGTGCAGAACTTGACTCCCTTTGCGATTTAGGTTCCTTTGGTGTTGCGCCTTCTATCATGATTTACTGCTACAGCCTCCATGAATTAGGCTGGGTAGGCCAAATTATTGCATCTTTGTTTGCAATTGGCGGTGCTATGCGTTTAGCCCGTTTCAATATCAATATTAACTCTGTTAAGGGTTATTTCCAAGGTATGCCTGTTCCTGGTGCTGCCTGCTGCTTAGCTGCTTATGTTTTTAGCAAAGGCACTCTTAACGTTTGGTTAGTAGCTGGTATGACAGTTGCTTACGCTATGATCATGTACAGTGAAATTAAATACCCTGATTTCAAAGGAAAGGGGAACCCCTTATACAAGCTACCTGTAATTGTGGCTGTTGCCATTGGTGCAGTTATGCTTTATATTATGCCTAGTGCTTGGATGTTCGTTGCTTTATTCACTTATACACTAATAGGTGTTATCAACGGAATCTATTGTGTTGCTACTGGTAAATAAGACTCATGAAAAGTACACTTCGGTGTGCTTTTTCAACTTTTAGCAGATATAAAATTTGTATTAATTAATAATGACTATTAATATAGCCTGTTATAAAGAAGGTTAAGATATATATGTCCGGTTTCACATATTTTGACATTTTCATGATTCCTTTCCAGCTCATGATTGTGTTCTTTACAGTTTACTACTTTGTTATCTCTTGGTTTGGTTTATTTGGCAAGAAGAGAGAGGTAAAGATTTACGATGAAAGTAAAACCTTTGCCATGCTAGTTTGCGCTCATAATGAGGCTGCAGTAATTGCACCTTTAGTTGATAACCTGCAAAAGCTTAATTATAACAATAAGCTTTATGATGTTTTTGTTGTAGCTGATAATTGCGTTGATAATACTGCAGAGGTGGCTCGTAATGCAGGTGCTATTGTCTTAGAACGTCATCATGATACCCTTAAAGGTAAAGGCTACGCCATGGATTGGTTCTTTGAACGTCTTTTCAAGATGGAACGCCAATATGATGCTGTTTGCATTTTTGACGCTGACAACCTGGTACATCCTAATTTTTTGCAGGAAATGAACAGTCGTCTGTGTAATGGTGAAAGACTTATTCAGGGTTACTTAGATTCTAAGAATCCTACTGATACCTGGGTTTCCGGTGTTTTCAGTATTTCCTTCTGGATTGTTAACCATGTTTGGCATTTAGCAAAATATAATATTGGACTTTCTGCTTGCTTAGGTGGCACAGGCATGTGCATTGAGATGGATATGCTGAAGCGTTATGGTTGGGGTGCAACCTGCTTAACCGAAGATATGGAATTTACCATGAAGGCTATGATGGAGAACATTCCTACAACTTGGGCTCATGATGCCATCATTTATGATGAAAAGCCTCTAACTTTTAAGGCTGCCTGGAACCAACGTATGCGTTGGGCACAAGGTCACTTTGATGTAGCTAATAGATTCATGCTACCTATGTTCAAGAAGGCAATTAAAGAAAGAGATCTAAAGGTTTTGGATTGTACTGTAAACCTGATTCAACCTTACTTCCTGATGATTTCAACCTTCTTTGTATTATGCAGCTGGATTTATGAATACGTTCCTTTCTATACCAATATTATTTATACCATACTGCCTATGCAGGTATGGACAGTAATTGGTATTGGACAATATATTTTCCCCGTAGCTTGCTTGTGGAAGATTCGTGCTAGTGCAAAATCTTGGTTCTATCTGCTGTTTTATCCTATATTTGTATATAGCTGGATTCCTATTACAGCCATAGGTTGGTTCCGCCGTCATGAACACGAATGGAATCACACCATCCATACAAGAAGCATTAGCTTTGATGAGGTTATCGTACCTGAAGACCAGGTAAATGATGGACCACGTCAGGTTGATTTTAAAAAGTAAAGAAAATAACCCTTAAGTCAGATAAAATTGATGACCTAAGGGTTTTTTATTTTGTACGCATAAAGCATATATAAGTTGGTTTTTAAATATATATAATGGTTTTAATCTAATTAATTTTATGCTATAATGAAAATGGATATTTTTTAATAATAACTATTTTTATTGTTTTTATTTGCTTGGAAAGTTTTACTAGGGGATTCTATGTTAGATTATAAGAGAAGCTACAACAGGTTCATAATTGCTGGTTTGTGTGTGTTTCTGCTCTTTGGATATGTGTTTTTCCAAATTCAGAAAACCGTAGCGCGTTTAGATACAGATAATGAGGTGCGTATTGAGCAGAATGTTCAAACGGCTACTCAGACAATTGAAGCAAAGTTAGGCTTTGCTGAAAGTCGTATTCGCGTTATCTCCCATAATATTGGCATGGCTTTAACAACTTCTGAATTAAAGAACCATAAGTTTATACTTGCTCCTTATATGGAAAATTCACCGTTTACTTTCATTGAATATGTTCGTGCTGACGGTGTAAACGAATTGTCGGATGGCACTGCTTTGAATGCAAGTGATAGAGTATATTACATAGAGGGCATGAAAGGAAAATCTGGCATTTGGGTTAACTTTTATCCTGCTTTGTCTAAAGAGGTTTTAGTTAATTATTATACACCCTTGCGCTATCAGAATAATATTATTGGTGTTTTGACTGGCGTTATTGGTGGTGATTCAGGACTAAAAAACGTTCTGCAGCAAGATTTCTTTGGTGAAGTTTGCTACAATGTGCTTTGTGATGCTCAAGGGCGTATTGTTACTACTAATGGAGAGAATAGCTTTGGTACTAGCTTAGAGCAATATTTAGCGGCTAAAGGTATAGTTAAGGAACATTATGCAAAAATTATGCAGCAGCTTCAGCAATGTTCTAGTCAAACCTTTAAAATCGAGCGTAATGGTGGCTATATGCTAGTGAGCTTTGCTAATGTAAGTGATTTAAATTGCTTCGTTCTGCAAATAGTTCCCGAAACCACTATTTCCACCTTAAAGAATAGAGCTATGTTTTCTTATTATGGCATTCTCACATCTTTGGTTTTATTACTGATATTTATTGGCATTTCCTATAAATATGACGAGAAAATGTACAAGGCTATTAAGAATGCTCAGAAAGAACTTGAAATCAGTACAGCTATTTCCAAGATGTACTACAGTGTGCATATTATAGATTTACTTAAGGATGAAGCAGAGGAATATCTTAGCAATGACTCCGTGCGTCAGTTGATTTCTCAAAAGAAGAAGGCTAGTGAGAAAATTTTCTTAGCTATGGAAACCTTAAGTAAACCTGAATGGCAAGAGCAGGTTTTGAGTTTTGTTGACTTGAAAACTTTGCCAGAGAGATTGCAAGAGCAGGATTTTGCCATGTTTGACTTCGAAGGAATTCATTTCTGGATGCGTTCCTTCTTTGCAGTCATGGAAAGAGATGAGCAACATAGAGTAACAAAGGTAATTTTTGTTACACGTATTATTGATAAGTACATGAAGGAGATGGAGAAGCTTCATCGTAAGTCTAATGTAGATCAACTTACAGGTCTTTCAAATCGTAGAGCTTATGAAGATAATATTAAAGAGCATATAAATGATGCTTTACCACAGAACTTTGTGCTAGCGTCTATAGATATTAACGGTTTAAAGGATGTTAATGATAAGCTTGGTCATGCTGCTGGTGATGAAATGCTAAAAGGAGCAGCAGCTTGTTTAGAGCGTTGTTTAGGTAGCTATGGTAGTGTTTACAGAATGGGTGGCGATGAATTTACAGCCATGTTGTTTGTAGATGATGCTAAGCTAGAGGAAATTAAAAAGGATTTAGAGGCTACAGTAAGAGCTTGGCATGGCAATCTAGTGAAGGAATTACATTTTGCGTGCGGTTATGCCTCTAAAGGGAAATATCCAAATGCTAATTTGCAACAATTGACAAAGCTGGCAGATGGCTTCATGTATGACGATAAAGAACATTACTATAACCAGGATGGACTGGATCGTAGAAGAAAGCAATATGTTTATGATGCAATTTGTTCTTCTTATACGAAAATTTTACGGGTTAATCTTACTAAAGATTCCTATACCATCATCCGTTTAGACGAAGATGAACGTAAGTCTAGTAGACCTAATACAATCTCTGGTTGGCTAAAGAGCTTTGGAAATTCAGAAAGTATTCATGCTGATGACCGTCAGAAATTCTTAGAGGCAACTAAATTAGAGGATTTACGTACTTTCTTTAAAAATAATCAGAATCACTATTCTCTTTATTATAGACGTGATATTCATGGTGAGTATAAATACGTGTCCATGGAAATTTTTGCTGCTAATGATTATACTAATGATCAACAAATTGTTTATTTGCTAGTTAAAGATGTAGGAAATAGTAATTTTTAATATTTGAGGGTATATTTTATGCAAACAAAGGAAAATTATCAGGAACTGTTAAAAACTTTAACTAAAGATCATCCTTTTTTGGAATAATACAGATTTGGCTTATGAAATAATTCTGCAGGTGATTTACGTCAAGCTTTAAGATTAGATAATGAGTTCCATATTATTATTGCTAAAGCTTCTAAAAATAAGTTCCTTTATGAAACCATACGGGATTTGAGTAGAAGAAAATCCTTCTATCTACATATTCTCGTGCAACGTCCGTCCTTTAAGTTTGTAGTTAATAAGCATACAGCTATTTATGAAGCTATTAAAGCGAATAATGAAGCGGTTGCCGAAGATATGATGCGTAGTCACTTGGATTTCTATGTCAGCAATATAGGTAATGTATCCATTTAACTATGCTTTCTGTTGGAATATAGTGTGGTTTAGATAACGTAATTTAGTGCAAAAAACTGCTTTTTGTACGTAAAAAACATCAGTGAATAGGGTGTTGCTTTTATTTTTACAATAGAAGTTGTCTTATGATAAAATTTTATAAAGATTAAACTAGGTGCTAGGATTGTCTTAGCACCTTTTTTCTTTATAGAA
>JAKSOK010000239.1 GCA_024405615.1 Phascolarctobacterium sp. | reverse complement strand
AAAACTTTTCCGTAGCGGTTTTGTATAAAAATAACTCCACATAAGGATTGTTTTGGATAATTCGTTTTAGGGAAACAGAGGGAAGAACCAGCACTTCGGTATCTTCTGTAACTTCAATTAATACATCAAAGGCAATGGTGTCCATGAGACAGGTAAATGTAGATGAAGAAATGGCTCTTGCACAAGCATTTGGAATCCAGAGCATTCCTACAGTAATACTTTTTAAAGATGGCAAACCTGTCAAAGAGAATGTTGGTTATACGACAAAAGAGACGCTTGAGAAGATGTGGAAATAAGATTGAAAAATTAATAGAGCATACATTTTATAATTAAGAAACACTGTCGGTTATAGGCGAATGTTTATAGCTGGCAGTGTTTTGTTAACTTTCCCTCCAGAAAGTTAAGTTACAATTTCAATAATATTAGAAGAGAAATTGCTGTTAATGGTAACACTATTTTTTATTGACTAAAATTGGTTATTTTTGACCGACTCCATTTGGCTAATTGACGCCGACTCTAACACTATTTTGTGAAATATTAATTTTTTGGTGAACCACAGTCGTTACAGAATTTATTTGTGGTATTAGTGTTACAACCGCACACAGAGCAGATCCAGGTAGCCGGCCTAGGTGCTCCACAATTACTACAAAATCTTTTGGTAGCAGCTTTATTGCCACAGCTTGGGCAGGACCATTTTTCAATATTATTGAAAGAACTTTGCATGGTAGGCTGTGCCATACTGCTCTGCTTATTCATATTAACAAAGAAATTATGCTTGCGACTAGGTGCACCATGAGGCTCACCTTGAGAAATCTCCAAGGTGAAATATTGAAGCGCACTGCCATGAGACAGGTTATATTTATAGCCATCCTTATAATAGATAAAATAATGCACAGAGCCACCATTAACAGCAGCAAAAGGTGTAGCATCACTAGTATGGTGCTCTCCTAACTTAGCATCTAAGTAATCCTTGCATTTCATGAAGTTAGCAGTATCGTCAGAAATAGAAAAGCTACTGGAGATAATTTTATTATGAGTATAATCAGTTTGAAAGAACAAACAGCCTTCTAAAGGCTTCCCCATAAGCACCGTCTTATATAAAACACGGAAAGGCCTACTCCCTAAATATTTGACAGCTTCTTTAGGAACAGCCAATTCTTCAATGGATTTTCCTAAAAGCTGCACTGCCTCAAAAGCATCAGACAGCTCAAGACGTAAATATGCCTTTTCCTGAGCTTCGTAAGCTAAGCGTCTGTTTTTCATTTCCTCTGTTTCCCCAGAGGAAACAAAGCAAGAAGACATAGCCAAAATATTGGCAGTTGTTTTCTCATCCATATCCAAGACTCCTTTACATAGCTAAACTCTCAAGCTCCTCTAATGTTGTATGGCCATTCTTGACAGCTTTCTCAACGCCACCATTTTTACGTGCAAGGCTAAGGTAATGTCTAAATTCTGCCTTATCTATCGTGAAAAAATCCCTTGCAACCCAATAAGCACTACTATGGTTGGCCAGTCTTTCTTTAATATATAACAGCTCGTTATCTTCTGTTATTCCTACAACATCATCCGTACATTTATTGGCATTCACACATACCGTAAAAAGTTCCCTATATTCTTTACCAGGTTTATAAGCAACATCTATAGGTTTCATAGCTGGTCTCCTTTTTATAAAAAATACTTACCATTTTGATTTTTCTACATCGTTGTCATCAAGCCATTCTTTCTGTTCTAAGCCTGCGCTATAAACTTTATAATTGCCATTATATGTAAATATAATTAATGAATAGCGTATTTTATCGTCATCGGGTAGCTGTATTTACTAGTATCGTCAACTTCTACGAAGAATGTCTTACCGAAGAAGGTAATTTTTATCATGCCCTTCCTGAATACATCTCTATAGGCGGTTTCCCTGTTTACATAGTCACTTGAGAAAATAAGATTGCGCGCCCAAAAATCAAAAGAAGGGACGGGTACAGCTTCATACTGGCTGCGTTTC
>JAKSOK010000238.1 GCA_024405615.1 Phascolarctobacterium sp. | reverse complement strand
GATGCAGTAACGAAATTCTACTCCATCATTTTTAGGCTATGCATTTCTTCACATTTAGCAATAATCTCATCGCTCATAACAGCCTGTTTTTCTGTAATGTGCAGATATTGTAGCTTGTCACTAGCACAATAAGGCCAGCTTATGCCCTTAACATTTTTAATAGTGTTTGTTTTGATGGACGGATTACCACATCTAACAAAATTTGCCAAAAGCAACTGCACTACTTTAGATAAGGTTTCATTCTTTAAGCAGCCAAGCTGATAGCCCGTCTCTAAATTACCTAAAAACATGCACTTTGCCCCGTAGCCAGAAGCACCAAAACGTTGTACCGGTGATGCAGCATCCCAAAAGCTAAGACGTACCTTTCCTCCCGCCATTAATTGCTTTTTCACTAATTCCACAGAAGGCTCTCTAAAGAAATAGTATTCTGTAGCTTCCTCATTACGTTCAGTGGGAGCAGAACCTTTACAGTCCGCACAAAAATTAAGTATAGCATCGCACTTAGTCTTGCTAAAATCTTTGCTGATATTTTCCCAAATATTATCAAAGAAATCATCCGTAAACCCTGTGCCTGTTGCCATAACCCAGCTACCCATTTCACAGCTAGGAATATTAATAATCAGGTCAATATCTTTAGCCTTTCCTTCCTCAAAAGCCTGCTCAATACTTTTAGGTATCAGCCCCAAGCCTGCACCAGGTCCATAAAACTTATCAGTGTTTAAATTAATATATTCTTGCAGCTGCTCACAGGACAAGTTCAGTAAATCTGCCATCGTCTTAGCTTTAAAGTGAGCTAGCATATTATCAGTTTCTTGTTCCTTTTCTTCCTTACTAAGCAAAGCATTATGATAATCTGTAAACAAAAATGCTCTGTTAAATAAGCCCTTTGCCTCGTCTAAGGTAGCTAAAATAGCTAGGCACAGACTGCCACCGCTACAACCGCAGACAGTAATATTATCACTATCTCCACCAAAAGCCTCAATATTCTGCTTTATCCACTTTAAGGCCACTAACTGATCTAAGATACCCAAATAGCCAGATTGAGCGTACTTTTCTCCGCCCTCAACCTTGCTAAAATCCATAAAGCCTAAAACCTCAAGACGATAGTTGAAGCTGACATAAATAATATCCTTCTGTTCACGGACAAAATTACTACCATCCTCTAATGGTGAAGCACTACCACCATAAGCTAAATCGCCGCCATGCAGACTAACCAGAACGGGTAGTTTCTTATTTTTAGGCAGTTTAGCAGGACAAATAACATTTAAAGTTAAGCAGTCCTCACTTTGAGGAAAGTCCTTTAAAGGACTAAATTGCAGTTCATTATTCTGTAAACAACACGGGCCGTACTTAAAGGCCTCATATACCTTATCACTTTCAGGCACAGGCACAGGTGCCTGCCAACGCTCAGCTTTCGCATAGGTTATGCCTAAATACTCAACAACCTTTTTCCCCTTTTTGCCTAAATAGGTACCTGTAGCGGTTTTAACTCCTAACTTAGCATCATAATCACCTTGATGTTCTGCATTAAAGGTAACTTCTTTATACTCATCTCGTCCCTTTACTACTGCGCCTTCAGCACCAACGCCAAATTTTTTTACTATTTTTTGCTTTTGGTAATAAAGCTTTGCTAAGGTGTAGCAAAAGCCCAAGCCAGGAATAATGACACAATATAATATTTGGTACTCTAAATCCTCGAAAAGATCATACTGAAAATCTATCCAGGAAATATACATAAATCCTATTAAGCACAACACAGTAACCAGCAATGCATATACTTGTCTTGGGGTATTATCTAAAAAGAACTCGGTATTTAGCATTTTATTACCAAGATAATCAAAGATGCCACCTACGACTAGGCAAATGAGCAAAGCTTCAACTTCACTATAGCCATTGCATTTAGGAATTATATAGCTGAAGCCATACCAAACAGCTCCAAATAAAGCAATAATAATATCATTGATAGTCAGAAAAGACTTCATGGAACACCCCACGCCTAATTTATTCTTTTGAAATTATATCACGAAAAACTTTTCTAGCCAAACAAATATAAAAA
>JAKSOK010000237.1 GCA_024405615.1 Phascolarctobacterium sp. | reverse complement strand
TTGTCTGGTGGGCGCTAACGGGATCGAACCGCTGACATTCTGCTTGTAAGGCAGACGCTCTCCCAGCTGAGCTAAGCGCCCGATATAAGGTTTTCAAGAACAGGTATTATTATACTTTCTTAAAAAGCTTTTGTCAAGGATTATTTCTTTGCGTCTTTGATTGCTTGTGCTAAATTAGCACTGAAAGCATCGTTTTCAAAGGTGAAGGTTGCAAAGTAATCTGCAGGAGTTTCTGCACGACGAATCAGTTTTACAGAACCGTCTTCTTGCAGAAGTAATTCTGCACTACGCAGCTTGCCGTTGTAGTTGTAGCCCATAGCGAAGCCGTGAGCACCTGCATCGTGGATGAACAGATAGTCTCCCATGTCAATCTTAGGCAGCATACGTTCTTTTGCGAATTGGTCGCAGTTTTCGCATAAACCACCAGTTACATTGTATTTGTGATCACAGGGAGCATCTTCTTTGCCCAGTACAGTGATATGATGATAAGCATCATAAATTGCAGGACGCATCAAGTTTGCTGCACATGCATCACAACCAATGTATTCTTTGTAGGTATGTTTTTGGTGAATAGCTTTGGTTACTAAGCCACCATTAGGAGCTAACATGAAACGACCCAGTTCGGTAAAGATTTTAACATCGTCCATTCCAGCAGGAACTAAGATTTCTTCGTAAGCTTTACGAACACCTTCGCCAATAACCATCAAATCATTGTCAGGTTGTTCAGGACGATATGCTACGCCGATACCACCGGACAGGTTAACAAATGCAATGTGAGCGCCAGTTGCTTCATGCAGTTCTACAGCTAACTTGAAGAGTACGCCAGCCAGTCGAGGATAGTATTCGTTGGTAACAGTGTTGGATGCCAGGAAAGCATGGATGCCGAAATGTTTTACACCTTTAGCTACCATGATTTTGTAGGCTTCGAAGATTTGGTCTCTGGTCATGCCATATTTAGCATCGCCAGGGTTGTCCATGATGCCATTTGCAGCTTCAAATACACCACCGGGATTAAAACGGCAGCAAATTGTTTCAGGCAGAGCAGCTACTTTTTCTAAGAATTCAATATGAGTAAAATCATCTAAATTGATGATAACACCATTTTTATAAGCTAATTGCATGTCTTCTACAGGAGTTGCATTGGAGGAGAACATGATTTCTTGGCCTTTAAAACCAACAGCCTCAGCCATGAGCAATTCAGTGTAGGAGGAGCAGTCAGTACCGCAACCTTCTTCCTTCAGAATTTGCAGCAAATACGGATTAGGAGTTGCTTTTACAGCAAAATATTCTTTGAAACCTTTGTTCCAGGAAAAAGCTTTGTTTAACAGTCTTGCAGTACGACGGATTCCAGCTTCATCATAAATATGGAACGGAGTAGGATATTGTTCAACAATTTTCTCGATTTGAGCTTTAGTTACGAAAGGAACTTTTTTAGACATATATAAACACCCTCTTCTACATATAATGAACAAAAAACAATTAACAGAAAAACTATACTAAAATTTTATAAAAATGTCAAGCTTTTCCCCTAAATAAGCGCTTTTATAGTACATATTATTATAATAAACGTAATAATTTTAATATTAAGTGGTAGGATTTTTTGCCTTTATGAAGAATAGAAAAAATAGAGTTAAATGAAACGTATATTAATAAGGAGGTCAACTAATGGAAGTAACTGGTATTGTGCAATTACGACGTATGGTTTTGGAGCATATTTCCCGTTATACCTGGAATGGAGAATTGCCTGATCGTGTTTATGACATTCTTCAAGAGGTACGCGAGGATACCCCTCGTTATCGTTGTTGCGTTTATAAGGAAAGAGCTGTATTAAAAAACCGCATAGATATGGCCTTAGGTCAGGATTGTAGCGAAAATATTATTGAGGCAGCTAAAAAGACTTTAAATCTGCCTCAACGTAGAGATTTACCCATTATTGATGTGTTGCCTGCTGCTTGTGACCAGTGTCCTATTGAAACCTATTTTGTTAGTGATGCCTGTCGACATTGTATAGCTCATAAATGTATGACTAATTGTCCTCGTCAAGCTATTAGTTTAGTACAAAATCGTGCTTTTATTGATAGAACTAAATGTATTGAATGTGGTCGTTGTAAACAGGTTTGTCCTTATGGCGCCATTCTTGAGTTCCATCGTCC
>JAKSOK010000236.1 GCA_024405615.1 Phascolarctobacterium sp. | reverse complement strand
TTTTACAATTTATTTATCTGCAGCTAAAATATAAGTCTTCTTATCCTGTAAATATGCTTCCTCACCCATAGCAATAGCCTTATTCAACAGTTCAACATTAGGCTGGATATGTTCAGCATTAGTTAAACAATTTTTCTTTTTTGCTATTTCATAATTTTTAAGGATAACGCTCCCCTGGATAACTCTATCGCTCATTGGGGTTTGTAAATGAGCCGTAAGCATATTTAAAACGGCTCTAGGTGAACTTCCGTGTTCCCCGTAAAAAAGATACAAAAGCTGTCTCGTTCCCTCCGCTGGTAATTCCTTAATCAGTTTAGCTAAAGAATTATGCAAGCGAGCAAGATCGTCTCCACTACCAATACCTTCCAAATCTTCATGAATGATCTGAAACAGATAGGGCAATGGCTTTACATCCAGTGCCTTGAACCAGGCAATGGCTTGTCCTATAGTAGGTTCACTGGCACCTCTTTCCCAATTTTGAACAGTTTTGCGAGCTATTCCCAACTCAAGTGCCATATACTCCTGGGATTTACCGCTCAAATTACGTGCCTCTCTCAGTGCTTCATAAATTTCCACAGTATCACCTCTTTAACTGTATTATAGCAAAGCTAATAACCCCTTGCAAGCCTTAAAAGTATGCTTATACCTTGAGAAAAAGCAATTATCAAGAATGAAATGCGTAAAAAATTACTCAAAAATTATTTTTTTTAGTACTCTTTCATGGTCTGACAAACTATTTACTTAGAAGTATAATAAAACCAAGCTTAAAGCAATACACTAAAGAAAGGAGCAATCAAAATGGCTAAATTTTATCTTTGTAAAGTTTGCGGAAACATCGTAGAAAAAGTGGAGGATAGTGGTCTCGCCCCCTTCTGTTGCGCTAAAAAAATGACATTACTGGACCCACAAGAATCTGAAGGTTCCCACGAAAAGCACATTCCTGTAGTAACAGCCACTCCGCTCTGTTGCGAAGCTGAAAATCAAAAAGCCTTAACTCTAGTACACGTAGAGGTTGGGAGCGAACCACATCCTACCCAAAACAATCATTATATCCAATGGATTGAATTAGAAACCGATAAAGGCGTTCAGAGACATTTTCTCAAAATTGGCGATCCTCCCTCAACAAATTTCATGATCTGCTCCTCTGAGAAAATCCTCAACGTTTACGCATATTGCAATGTACATGGACTCTGGGCATGCACAAAATGCACCAAATGACTTCCTCTTAATGTGATACTCATCACACTCCTCTTGGGGTCATCTGCTCTCCATTTCAAAGGTGACCCCCACTTCTTTCAGATCATCAGGACATTCTCTCCATAAGAAAAGAGCTCGACAGCAAGCATCATCTCCCTTGCACGGTCGAGCTCTTTTTCTGTTTTCTTATTAGTACGCTAACATAATATACAAAAAATTCTATGCTAAATGCTCTGCCTATGTTAAAATTAAAGCAAAGAAAAAATTGAGGTGAAAAGATGGTAAAAGTACTTTTCGTGTGCCATGGCAATATCTGCCGCAGTCCTATGGCAGAATTCATGTTTAAGGATATGGTCAAAAAATTGCACAAAGAGGACCAGTTTGAGATTGCTTCTGCCGCTACTAGCCGTGAAGAAATTGGTAATCCCGTCCATTATGGAACCCGCAATAAATTAGCTCAATTTGGCATTAGCGTTGCAGGTAAATATGCCCGTCAAATGACTAAGCAGGACTATGAACACTATGACTATGTTCTGATCATGGACCATAATAATTATCGTAACACCCTGCGCATCATTGGTCAGGATAAATTACAAAAAGTACACCTACTTCTAGACTTTACAGCTCGCAAAGGCCAAAGTATTGCTGACCCTTGGTACACAGGAGATTTTGACATTACCTATAACGATATTAAAGAAGGTTTAGAAGGCTTCTATAGCTACTTAGTACAACAGAAATACATCTATTAATAATCAAGCAATAAAAGCTGAGAATTTATTTCCCAGCTTTTATTTTTCTACAGCAAAACAATCTTAAGTTAACTAAAAACCTGCTTCAGCTTAAAGCTAAAGCAGGTTTTATATTATTTTTTATCATTTCTAGATTCAACAATAATGATAGTGCTTTCCAAAACACCCCAAGTACTCTCTTCTTGATAACGATAGGTTTCAGGGAATTCATCCTTACGCA
>JAKSOK010000235.1 GCA_024405615.1 Phascolarctobacterium sp. | reverse complement strand
CCGGGATCACCATAAAAATAAAGCAGGGAGTGTAAAAAGTACATACCCTGCTTTTTTATTATTTATTGATAAAATTTTTGTAAAATCAAGTTCTAAACTATTGCTGATTTTGCCTAATGGGTACATAATATAAGTGTGTATAAAGGAGGTAATAAAAATGGTAGAATTGAATGAAGAAATTCTAGAGACATTAAGAAACAAACAAGGCTTTATTAGTGATATGGATGGTGTTATCTATCATGGTAACAGTATATTGCCTGGAGTAAAAGAATTTGTAGATTGGTTATACAAAGAAAATAAACCCTTCCTATTTTTAACAAATTCCAGCGAGCGTAGTCCTCGAGAATTGAGACAAAAACTGGCGCGTATGGGTTTAGATGTTGATGAAAGTCATTTCTATACCAGTGCTTTGGCAACAGCTAATTTCCTTAAGGAGCAATCTCCCGGTTGTAGCGCGTATGTTATTGGTGCTCCTGGTTTAGTAAATGCTCTATACGATGCCGGTATTACCATGAATGACGTTAACCCTGACTATGTAGTGGTAGACGAAACCGATTCCTACAACTATAACATGATTATCAAAGCAGTACAGTTGGTAAACAAAGGAGCTCGTCTAGTTGGCACCAATCCCGATATGACTGGCCCTTCAGATATGGGTATAATTCCTGCTTGCCAAGCTCTTATTGCTCCCATCGCTCTCTCTACTGGAAAGACACCCTACTATGTAGGCAAGCCTAATCCCTTAATGATGCGCACTGGTTTAAAAATGCTAAACGTCCATTCCGCAGATGCCGTAATGATAGGCGACCGTATGGATACTGATATTGTAGCAGGAATGGAAAGTGGTCTAATGACAGCCCTAGTACTTAGCGGCGTATCCACCCTAGAAAATATTAAAGTGTTTTCTTATAGACCTTCCATTATCTTGAACGGTGTTGGTGATATAGCCAAATAACAAAATAGGCTTTAGATTTTACTCTAAAGCCTATTTTTTATTTTATTTTAAATTTTTACCAAATTCATAAGCTTCCTGCAGCTTGGGATTGCCAACGATATCGCCGCAGTTAAATACTCCGCCACAAAGAACTTTACCTAAATTCTTCCAACCGATGTACCCCATCAGGTGTTCATACCAGGTAACAGCTTCACCAAAATCACTGCCCTCTGCAGCCATCAACAAAACGCCTTCTTTGATAGGGTTAGCGTAATTAGCATTGCATTCAGCAACAGCAAAAAGGCGGTCTAAAGCACATTTTAATTGTCCGCTAATATTCCAATAATACAGAGGAGAAGCGAAAACAACTATTTTCTTCATGATTTACCTCCTAGGTATTGCATTTTTTTTAGAATTTAGTATAATTATAGCAAATCTAGAATATAAAACAAGTACATACATTTACGTTAGGTACTTACTTGGAGGAAAGTATGATTAAAAATTATATTGACCAGGCCAATTTTGAGGATACTGGCTTTAGCTATACCCTATCCTTAATCTCTGGCAAATATAAAATGGTAATCCTGTACTGTCTCATGGAATTTGAACCTGTGCGCTTTAATGAATTGCAACGCTATCTAAAAAAGGTTTCTGACAAAACCTTAAGCCAAAATCTCAAAGAATTAGAACGAGATGGCCTTATTCTTCGTACTGTTTACCCTCAAATTCCGCCAAAGGTTGAGTATACCCTTACAGAAAGGGGTAAATCCTTAATGGTTGTTCTAGACCAGCTTTGTGTTTGGGGCGAAGCTAACAGAATCTAAAGGAGCATTATAATCATGAAAAATATTATTATGTACATTTTAATCGCCCTCGTATTGGGTGGTGTTGTTTTTTACTTTACGCATAAAAGCTTTGTACTTGGTAGAGTTGGCATGACCTTTACCAATAAACCCGTTGCAGCTGAGCAAACTGATTCTATTGGTAACAAGGATAGCAAAAGAATCCTTGTAGCTTATTTTTCCTGGGGTGGCAATACTCGCAAGCTTGCTCAAAACATTCATAAAGAAATAGGCGGCGACATTGTTGAAATTAGGCCTGTTAAAGCATATCCTGAAGGTTATAAGGATACTGTAAAAGCGGCTAAGCAAGAATTTGATTCTGGCGTTCTTCCCGAAATCAGCTTTGCCAAAATTGATATGAAAAATTATGATACTATCGTTTTAGGCTATCCAATCTGGTATTATAGA
>JAKSOK010000234.1 GCA_024405615.1 Phascolarctobacterium sp. | reverse complement strand
TATTGTTATCCATGATACTTTCTGGATTAACAATAGTTTCAATAATAGCACAGGGTTCAGCACTACCTGCGAAACACAAGGCTACCTTGTCTTCAACACTTACCATAGTTCTCGCAACAGTTTTACCCGGAAGAATAGAAATCAATTCTCCCAACACAGTCATTAATTTATCCTTGTCTTGAATTTCAATATTTGTTTTCAAATTGATATAAGGCATAGTTTTCTCCTTCTTTTATCATTGCATTTATTAAGCTAATTAATTGCTTGTAATACCGATTACTCTTCAGAACATTGAGAACTATCACAACCAAAAGCACATGGCTTATCCTGAGGAACATCAAAATAAATATGGTAATGATTTTTACAACGTTTATTAAAATGGGCATTACAATACGGACAATCAGTAGCGTTCATATATTGACTAATAGTTAAAGTTCGTTTACAGTGACCACAAAGAATCGCTTCCTCAGAGAACTCATTTTTTCCCCACCGTTGTATAGGATGCTGCTCACATTCCTCATGGCATTTATAGCAAGGATAAAACCTACCACAGCATTTAAACTTAATAGCAACAATGTCCAGGACTGTATGATAATGCACACATCTAGTTTCTTCGTCCACCGTAGGGCCATAAACCTTCTTTTCCATCTTTTAAATCTCCGAACTTTATCTTTTCCATGAAATAAATATCATTTGCACATTTTATAAAGCAATTACTTTTCAATTTATAATAATAGCAAAATTTTATTATTATAGCAATATAAAAAACCTGAGTTCACACGGAAATCAGGTTTTCAATATTCGCGAATTCCTAAAGCACAAATATAAATTCCTTATAATACGCCAAACTTTTTATAAGCTGTATGATTTGTTGCTCCGGAGAAATTATTCAATTCAAAGGAATGCTTCAAAGCAGCAGTAACAAAAGCCTTAGCCTGACATACAGCCGCTTGCATGCTTAAGCCATTAGCCAGACCAGCGGTCACTGCAGCAGAATAAGTGCATCCAGCTCCATGGTTATAGGCATTCTTCAGTTTTTTAGAAGCCATTTCGTTAAAGGTTTCGCCATCAGTAAAGATATCAACTGCTTCGTCCCCTAACATTCTTTCGCCACCCTTAATGACAACATGTTTTGCCCCCATAGCATGTAAACGATTTGCAGCTTCTTTAATATCTGCAATCGTTTCTACTTTTGCCATACCTGTCAAATATGCAGCTTCTACAGTATTAGGAGTAATAATATCACAACGCTTAACTAGCAATTCTTTTATAGCCTCTGCAGCTTCAGGAACCATTACGGCAGTACTTCCCTTACATACCATAACAGGATCAATAACAACATTAGGCAATTGATATTTATCAATAGTATGGGCAACTAATTCAACCAAAGCTGCACTTCCTAACATTCCTGTTTTCATGGCATTGATGCCAATACCCTCAATAATAGTCTTTAATTGTTTTTCAACAATATCCAAACCAATAGGAGTTACATTGTGCTCCCATGTCAAAGGATCCATGGTTACAATACAGGTTAATGCTGTCATGCCATAAACCCCTAGTTCCTCAAAAGTTTTCAAATCAGCTTCCATGCCTGCACCACCACTAGTATCGCTACCAGCAATAGTCAACGCTCTATTTAATCTAGTCATCATAAAACCTCCTCGTATAATATGGTTATATTTTAGAGCTAATCTGAACATATTAAAATATCCAATTTAAGCAAACAAAATATAATCAGTTTTATTTCTAACAGAAAAAGTTGAAGAAGGTGTATGATTCCTTATTGTTTTTATTTACCTTTAATAAATGTTTTCAAACCCTCAATAAATTTACTAGCAATGGGTGTTAGCAGTTGCCCTTTTTTCCAGATAACATAAATCTTTGTTTCTAGCTTTGGGTAAAGCGGTCTAAAGGCTAATCCACTATCAGAACTTGTATCGCACAGCTTATCGTAGGTTAATAAATAGCCTAAGCCTTCTTTAACAAAGACAGAAGCGTTGTAATGTAATCTAAATGAACCTTCTAAATTGAGCTGCTCGATACGTTTGCCACACCATTGGGGTAGGTCAAAACGCCAACCTTGACCAGAGCAAAAGAGCGGTAAACCAACCAAGTCTTCAAAAGTAATGCTTTCCTTTTCTGCAAGCTGACTAGCGGCAAGCATAACCAACCCCCAAATGTCTCCTTCTGGTAATTCTAGAACATTGTAATTATCGTAGTCCGGTT
>JAKSOK010000233.1 GCA_024405615.1 Phascolarctobacterium sp. | reverse complement strand
AGACTGGGGCATTAGGTGCTTGCACCGGGAAGACCTCGCTATATACATCGCTTGGCGGCTTGACCAGGCGATTTTTTTTGTTTTGTTGCATTTACTTTGTTACTATTCACAGTTATTATTTCATCCAAATTTAATCTGGCGTTAGATGTAGCAAAGTGCGGAAACACCGATAAAAATTCTATGTTTTTATTGCAATAGTAGGAAAAGAAGTCTTTGTGTCGAATATAACAATAAAACAAATTAGAATTTGCGGAGGAAAATATGATTTTACGATTGGCTGTAGCAGAAGAGGCAGAAAAATGTTATCAGTGTATAGAGGATGCAAGAGCGTATCATAAAAGCATGGGCTTTGAGCAATGGCATCCAGATTATCCAACTCTTGAAACAATAAAAAATGATATAAAAGACGGAATAGGTTTTGTTTTTTCGGATAGCGATAAGTTTTTCGGATATGCATGCATCATTACAGGAGATGAACCTGCGTACCATGTTATTGATGGTGAGTGGAAAACAAATTTACCGTATGCTGTTGTTCATCGCATGGCATTTTCAGAAAGTAGTCGCGGAAAAGGATTATCAAAAAACGCCTTTTCTTTGATAAAGAATTATTGCAATCAGCAAAAGATAAATGCGATTAGAGTTGATACTCAGAAAGAAAACAGGCCAATGCAGCATATACTCAAGCGAGAAGGGTTTGCCTACTGCGGTTTAGTTACCTTTGATGGCGGACCTAAACTAGCCTATGAATTGAATTGGTAAATCCCAGTTCTTAGGGATAAAATAAAAGAACGATATTTGATCTCCTTCGTCATAATTGT
Source organism: Phascolarctobacterium sp. (assembly GCA_024405615.1). Lineage (GTDB taxonomy): Bacteria > Bacillota > Negativicutes > Acidaminococcales > Acidaminococcaceae > Phascolarctobacterium_A. Next base: position 1,413 of record JAKSOK010000233.1, on the reverse strand, counting down.
GGCGAAGGAGTTTTTAATGATATTATCTGTGAATAGTAACAAAATTTTACCGTTAGTTGTGATACTTTTGATTATTAGCAATTTTAAACGCTCTATAGATTTGCTCGACCAAGAGCAAGCGAATCATCTGATGGGTGAAGGTCATTTTACTAAAGCTAATAGCAAAATCTGCACGTTTGCGCAAGGCATCAGTATAACCAAACGCACCACCAATTACAAAGGTAAGATGACTATTTCCTGCCAAGGTTAATGCATCTATTTTCGCAGCTAATTCTGGAGAGGATAACTGCTTGCCAATAACATCCAAGAGAATTACATAACTATTTTCAGGGATAATGGCAATTAAGCGTTGCGTTTCCTTTTCTAAAACTTGTTGTTTTGTTGCAGGCGTAGGATCCTCCGGCATTTTTTCTTCATTTATAGCGATCGTTTCCAACTTGCAAAAAGGAGTTAAACGTTTAGAATACTCCTCAATGCCAGCAGTTAGATATTTTTCCTTAATTTTGCCAACACATGCAATGGTAATCTTCATATTTAACCTACTTTCTCTAAGCTTATATATCCTATAATAAAATAACCTACTTGAAAAATCAAGTAGGTTATTTCTAAGATTTTACATATTGAATTCTTCAGGAACAGCTTCCAAAACTACATCCTTAACCATTTCAGCATCACCACGACGGATGGTAACACTAATAGTATCACCAACCTTGCTATCTTTGATAGCTTGTTGCAGTTCAGTGCTCTTAGATACTTTCTTGCCATTTACTTTCAAGATAATATCGCCAGGACGTAAGCCAGCTTTATGAGCCGGGCTATTACGGAACATGCTATCAATATAAACGCCACCATGGAAATCAATACCAATGGAATCCTTGTTAGAAGCATTTTTCTTGTTGAAGCTTTCTTCATCAATAATGCGAACACCTAAATACGGACGAGCAATGCTACCATGTTCTACTAAGCCTTGTAAAATCGGTTTGGCAGTATTAATGGGAATAGCAAAACCAATGCCTTCTACACCATTGCCTGCATATTTTGCACTATTAATACCCATTACCTCACCATCTGCATTTACCAAAGCACCACCAGAGTTACCAGGGTTAATAGCAGCGTCAGTTTGAATCAGAGTATATTTGTTATCGCCAACACTTACAGTTCTATTAAGAGCACTGACAATACCTACAGTAACAGAGCCTCTCAGCTCCATACCTAAAGGATTGCCTATAGCAATAGCAGGCTCACCAACTTGAATAGTGTCAGAATCACCTAAAGGAGCTTCAGGTAAATTATCTGCATCAATTTTTACGACAGCTAAATCAGTAGCAGGGTCAGTACCCAAAACCTTACCTTTAAGATTACGACCATCAGTTAAGTAAACCGTAATTTCTTTTGCGCCTTGTACAACATGAT
>JAKSOK010000232.1 GCA_024405615.1 Phascolarctobacterium sp. | reverse complement strand
GATTTTTTATAGAGCGTTAAATAAGCCAAGCAGGTACGTACCAGTTTTTTCCATCAACGGGAAGCAAATCACTTGACATACATATAACTGCGCCTACGCCTATGTCTGTTTTAAGCCCCTCTATTCCATTAAACATAGTCGAATCAGTAATTGGGTTAAGAACGCTAAAGTTTTTAATAGCTTCTTTGCCTGGTGATGCAGCTTTTTTTACCTCCACAGGATATATAGTACCATTCTGATAGATAAGAATATCTATTTCTTTCTTATCTTTATCGCGATAATAGTATAAGGGTGGTTCTTTTCCTGCATTTACATAGCTCTTATATATTTCGCTGAAAACATAGGATTCAAAAAAAGCACCTGCCATAGCGCCACGTTCCAATGCTTCATAATTACCCCATTTTAGAAGATAAGCTGCCAGGCCAGTATCAAGAAAATGAATTTGAGGCATTTTGACAACTCTTTTAAGTGCGTTATTATGATATGGCTGTACCAAAGCTATTATATGGGATGAAGCAAGTATGGATAGCCATTTCTTTGCCGTAGGAGCAGAAATGCCCACAGTTTTAGCCAATTCTTCGTATACAACAGGTTTGGAGGTTTGAGCAGCGACTGCAATCATGAAATTATAGAATTGCATTGAATCCCCGACTTGAGCTAAATCGCGAATATCTCTTTGCAGATATGTATCCACATAAGACCTATAATATGTTTCCCAATCAATGAAATCATTAGCATATATTTCAGGCATAGACCCCTTAAAAATACGTTGATATATTAAATTTAAATCACGCGGTTGTCTTCTATTTAAAGCAGAAAGTAATTTTTGAGGGTCAGTAGAAAAAGGCTGACTATCATAGCCGTATATTTCAGCATCGGATAAACCTAATAAATTAACAATACCTACACGTCCTGCTAAGCTTTCACTGACGTTTTGCATAAGTTTGAAAGCCTGCGAACCAGTAAGCCAGAAATCCCCCTTTTTCTTGGATTTATCCACACTCATTTTTATGTAAGGAAGTAATTCTGTTGCATACTGAATTTCATCAATAAGAACAGGAGGAGTATAGCGTTGCAGAAAGAGACCTGGATCGGTTTTAGCCAAATATCTTACATCAGGATCATCTAGAGTAACATATTTACGTTCAATACCAGATTCTTTTTCTTGATCTGCAAGTTTTTGCAGAATTGTTGTTTTGCCTACTTGCCTAGGACCAGTGACTAGTACAACTGGAAACATTTTTGAAATTTTAGAAATAGTTTCTTCCGCGACTCGTTTTATATATGTCATTTTATCAAAATCTCCGTCTAAACTAAAGTGTAATTTTATTATAGACGAAAATAGAGGAAGCGTCAATTTCTAAATAATGTGTAAGATGTTTGAATCTTGTTTTTATTTCACAAACAGTTAAATTCCCTTAGTGATACCAAACTAACTTAACATCTCTTCTTCAGAAGTCCAGAATGAAAACAGGGACGGCGCAAGCCGTCCCTGAAGTTATTGTCTTCCTGAAACAAAATTAAGCCCGTAAGAACACAAACTCATTCTTCTTGGAATATTCCTGGCTAAAGCCATAGCCCAGATAATTAAAGTCTTTTAAAGCCTCTACATCCTCAATGCAGCGTTCTGCCATGTAACGTACCATTTCGCCACGAGCCATTTTGGCATAAACTCCCTTTTGTACCACCTTGCTACCGACTAATTCGCCAAATACGCAGGTAATATAGATATCCTCTGGCTGAAGATACTTTTCTATGCACTTTGAGTATTCCTTTGAAGCCAAGTTAATAATAATGCGGCTCTCGTCCACCACTTCGTTGTATAGCTTAGCTCCCCAATAATCATATAAATGTTTACTAGCACCAATCTTTAGTTTTGCCTGCATCTCCAATCGGTATGGAGTTACGGCATCCAAAGGCCTCAGTACGCCGTAAAAGCCAGAGAGAATACGCAAATGCTCCTGTACATAGCTAAACTCACCATTTTCAAAAACACCTGGCGCCATATACTTATACTGAATACCGTCATAGGCCTCAATAGCCGATGTTACAGCAGACTCCAAGCACATCTTCTGTAGTCGTTCAAAATTCAGTTGAGCAATAGCTGCATTGCAGCACCACAAATTCTGCAGCTCCTCTAAAGTCATACTACGCAATACAGCCAGGATAGTATTAGCCTCATCTAGAAAAACCGGCAAACCTACTGGCGCCATACCATCTAAATCTGTCCGCATTTGCTTTGCGGGAGAAATAATAATTTTCATCT
>JAKSOK010000231.1 GCA_024405615.1 Phascolarctobacterium sp. | reverse complement strand
CCTATGCTGCTATGAATAATAATGCTAGTAAGAGTATTAACGATCTGCGTTCCTTTGGTGTAAAGTTCCTGCTTGATGATTTTGGTACCGGCTATTCCTCTTTTGACATGCTGCAAAAATACAGCTTCGATATTTTAAAAATAGACCAATCCTTTACCCATATGTTGGGTGTCAATAAGAAAACCGATCATTTGGTGCAATCTATAATCGAAATGTGCCATCATATTGGCATCAAAACAGTGGCAGAAGGTGTTGAAACTGCAGAACAGTTACGTTTTTATCGTGATAATGGTTGTGAATTCATTCAAGGCTATCATTTCTTTAGACCCATGCCAGAGGAAGATTTCGTTAAGTTATTAAAGCGTATGCATGCTTGTAATATGCTCATAGACTATCATAATTCCATTGCTGAGACTCCTATCTCCTATTACAAGGCTGCGCTCTATTACACAAGCCAAGATATGTATCGCAAAACAAATGTTACTACCGATATCATAGCTGAGCTTATTGGTCAAAACTTAGGTGTAGGCGTTGTTAGTGGTCTATATGATGCATCTTATAGCCTTAGCTATGTAAGTTATCTATTTCTTCAGCTTTTAGGTTGTAGCTATTCAGAAGTGATGGAAATGTGCCAAGGTAGTTACCTTCAGTTAATTGCCCCTGAAGATAGAGATTTCTACTTAAAAAATACTAATATGGAAAAATTCTATAATCTAGTTTTAAAAGATGGTACAAGAATACCGGTAAAGGAATTCTGCTATAATGTCCGTACCTCTCAAGGCGAACGACAATGGATTTCCTCCGTACGCCGTTTGGATGCACTAGATGAAGATAACAAGAAGCGCTTAGAAACCATGTATGCTTTAGCAGAATATGATTCCTTTACTAAGCTTCTTAACAAGACTCCCTTCTTTGAAAAGGTTGAAAAACAACTAAACAATGCTCCTGGTCAAGCATGTACTATGCTGCTCTTCGACATAGATAATTTCAAAACTGTTAATGATCTTTGCGGTCATAAAACTGGCGATGAAATTCTTCTTGCGGTAGCAGAAATTATTGATAACTCCTTTAGAGCAGGCGATTTAGTAGGCAGATTTGGTGGAGATGAATTTGTGGTCTTCATGAAAGGTTGTGCAGATGCTGAACTCATAAAAACGCGCCTAGAAGCCACCATGCAACAAATCAAAGACACCCTCTATTTAGAACCACTAAACAGACATGTTTCCATTAGTATAGGCTTCTGTTGTAGCAATGGTAATAGTACAAGTACAGAACTTTTTGAGAGCGCTGATAAAGCTCTTTATAAAGCTAAAATTTCTGGTAAAAATACCTATTGCCAATATTTGCCCGAATAATATCATAAAATAAACAAAAGAGCAGCCTCTATTGTAGAGACTGCTCTTTTTTATTCTTCTATATAGAATACCATATCCACGCTTTCAGATAGCTTTTGACTCCCCTGCTCTAGCACAGGCATGGCATCGGCAGCGTTAGCCTTCATTAAGCGTACATTTTCTGGTCGTACTATACTAAAGCTGGGATAACGACCATTAATACGTATTTCCTTTATCTTGCCCAACTGAGCACCAGCTGCATTAGCTGCACTTTGAGCTACCAATCTTCCGTTAGCTACAGCAGCCTGGATAAGTTCAGACTTAAGTGTTGCAGTATTAGAACAAGTAAACTCAACATTGCTCACCTGATTTACACCTGCAGCTTCTGCCTGTTGGAATAACTTTGGTAATAAAGCTAAATTCTTTACTTTAATCTTTAAATTATTCGTAACCATATAGCCGACAATCTTCTCGCCATTTTTGTCATAGCGCGGCATCACTCTATACTCAGTAGTTTTTATGTCTTCTTTGGGAATACCAAGACCAACCATAGCACTATTTAATTTATTCATTACAACAGCATTATTATTTCTAGCTACATCTAAATTACCTGCACTAGTCTCCATGCCTAAGCTTACAATAGCAGTATCAGGAATTGCCTCCTTTTCTGCGTAACCAGTAACATATATAACAGCTGGAGCTTGCTGCGGAGCTGCTAATACCTGTTGAGTATTTACAAAACAAAATGCTGTTAAAGCAGCCAATAAATAACTATTTACTTTCTTCATCTCTAAGACCTCCTTTGTTTCTTATTATAACATTGTTTTGTGGCAAGAATATGGCATAACTTTAAAATATAATTTTTTATGAACAGTTTTAGAAAACAGTACATATGAATACATTTTCATATGTTTGCTTGTTGTTTTTTGTTAAAAAAAGTTGTATTATTTAA
>JAKSOK010000230.1 GCA_024405615.1 Phascolarctobacterium sp. | reverse complement strand
GAACGGATTATTTATCTGTTTTTACGATTAGCGCTTGTAGCTCCAGGTCTTCAGTTGCGCCGGGAATGTTGCCAATAGAATGACTGTGACCATCTGGACAATGAGTTACATCGCCGGGATATAGCTGGCAGATAACGCCATCATCATTGAGCTGGGCAACGCCCTTTAGGACAACAATAGTTTCACTGGTGCCAGTGTGAGTGTGGTAGCCGAAGCTTGTGCCAGGTGGCATGGTAACTTTGGCATATAATACGATATTAGAAGCAATTTGCTCTTCCTTAAAGTAGTGTTCAATGGTTGCTTCGCCAGTGCCATTAAAACGCTCGAAAACTTTATCTATCTTTTTTTCGGTATGAAGCATGGGATAAACCTCCTATAGTGAAAATATATTTTAATTATAAACTATGTAAAAGTAAAATAATAGTATTTTCATGAAAAAACTTATGTGTTACATAATTATTGAATTTTAATAATTTTTTGCTTTACAAATTTAACAAACTAAAGTATAATATGCATATGACATTTCCTGCTATGTTTTAGCGGTGAATATAAGAAAGGTTGGTTAATTATGAAAAAATTATTAGTTGGTATGATGAGTGCTGCAATGTTAGTAATGATGGTAGGCTGCGGTGGCGGCGAAAAGAAAGCTGAAGCTCCGAAAAAAGCAGAGCCTGCTCAAAAAGTTGTTATTGGCTTAGATGATAATTTTGCTCCTATGGGCTTCCGTGATAAAGACAACAAAATTGTAGGTTTGGATATCGATTTGGCTCGTGAAGCTTGCAAACGTGCTAACCTGAATCCTGAATTCAAACCTATCGATTGGGGCGCTAAAGAAGCAGAAATCAAATCTAAACGCATTGACTTAATTTGGAACTGCTTCACTGTTAACCCTGAACGTGAAAAAGTATATGGCTTATCCAAACCTTACCTGAACAATGCTCAAATGATCGTTGTTCGTAAAGGCGACAAAATTGAAAAACCTGCAGATTTGAAAGGTAAAATTGTTGGTGTACAAGATGACGCTACTGGCGATTACATCTTAACCAAACGCGATAAAGCTTTAGGTGATTCCTTGAAGAAACTCAACAAATATCCTGACTTCCCTGCAGCTTATCTTGATTTGGATAACAAACGCATTGACTGCATTATTGTTGACGCTGTATTAGCTTATGACACCAACAAAAAGAATCCTGGCAAATATGATGTTATGAAGACTCCTATTGCTGATGAAGTTGTTGCAGTTGCATTCCGTAAGGATGACAAAGAATTAATCGCTAAGATTGATAAAGCTTTGGACGAAATGAAGAAAGACGGCACCGCAAAGAAGATTTGCGAACAATGGTTAGGCGCCGACATGATCAAATACGAAAAATAATTAGTATTAGTAATCTTTTAGGGACCGAGCTTCTCGGTCCCTTTGTTTGATTTAAGAATTAAATCTAGAGGATATTTATGGACTATGTAATTTATATAATTCCCCAAATGCTGAATGGTATCGGCGTCAGCTTGTCAATTTTTGTATTGACTTTGCTGTTTGCTATTCCCTTTGGTTTCTTAATGGCTTTGGGACGTATGAGTAAGATTCAGCCTATAAAGAGAGCTGTGGCGTTCTACGTATGGTTGATGCGCGGTACTCCGTTGATGCTGCAATTATTCTTCTTCTACTTTGCTTTGCCTGCAGTTGGCATTTTGCTCAGCGATTTTAATGCGGCTATTGTTGCCTTTGTTTTTAACTACAGTGCTTATTTCTGCGAAATTTTCCGCAGTGGTATTGCTGCTATTCCTAAAGGTCAATATGAAGCAGCTCATACTTTAGGCATGAGCTATACTCAAACTATGCGTCGTATTATTCTGCCACAGGTTGCTCGCATTGTCTTGCCGCCTATGAGTAACGAAACCATTACCTTGGTTAAGGATACCTCACTGGTATATGTATTGGCTATGAATGACTTGATGCGTACTACTCGTAATCTGGTACAACGTGACTTTAACATGACACCGTTCCTGGTTGCAGCGGTATTTTATCTCTTTGCTACTTATATTTTGACTGCAGCATTTAATTATATTGAAAAGAAATATAGCAAGCATGTACAATAAGAGGTAGAGGAAAATGGCAGAAGTTAAAGTTAAAATTAGAAATTTACATAAAAGCTATGGTGACCTCAAGGTTATCAGAGGTATTGATTTAGACGTACATGAGGGCGAGGTTATTGCCCTGGTTGGGCCTTCCGGTTGCGGTAAAAGTACCTTTTTAAGATGTATCAATAAGCTGGAAGATGTTACTGGCGG
>JAKSOK010000023.1 GCA_024405615.1 Phascolarctobacterium sp. | reverse complement strand
AAGGAGAAAAAATCATGATTATTGTATTCAAACAAAATGCACAAGCAGAGGAAAAAGCAAGATTAAAAAATAAACTGGAACAACAAGGCTTCCAAATTCATGCCAGTGAAGGCGTTAATTCTTCTTTGTTTGGTTTGGTAGGCGATACTAGCGCATTGTCTATTTCTGATTTAATGGTTAATGATTGCGTTGACAAAGTAATGCGTGTTCAAGAACCCTTCAAACGAGCAAATCGTGCTTTCCATCCGGAAAACAGCATTGTCAATGTAGATGGCGTTGAAATTGGTGGTAAGAAAATCCAAGTCATTGCTGGTCCTTGTTCTGTTGAAAGCATTGAGCAAGTTACTGGTATTGCTCAAGATGTTAAGCTGGCAGGCGCAACTCTCATGCGTGGCGGTGCTTTCAAGCCTCGTACTTCTCCTTATTCCTTCCAAGGTTTAAAGGAATTGGGCTTGGATTACTTAAAGGCTGCTAAAGCTGCAACCGGTTTACCAATTGTTACCGAGATTATGTCCGCTGATAAAATTGAACGCTTTGTTGAGGATGTTGATTTAATTCAAGTTGGCGCTCGTAATATGCAAAACTTCGAATTGCTGAAGGAATTAGGTAAAACTAATAAACCCATCCTGTTAAAACGTGGCTTGTCTGCAACCATTGAAGAATGGATTATGTCCGCTGAATATATTATGGCTGGCGGTAATGATAATGTTATTCTTTGTGAACGCGGTATCCGTACCTTTGAAAGCTTTACTCGTAATACTTTGGATTTAAGTGCCATTCCTGCTGTTAAGAAGTTAAGTCACTTGCCGGTCATTGTTGACCCCTCTCATGCAGCAGGCATGTGGTGGATGGTAGAACCTTTGGCAAAAGCTGCGGTAGCAGTTGGTGCTGATGGTCTGTTAATTGAAGTACATAACGATCCTGAGCATGCAAGATGTGATGGTGCTCAATCCTTGAAACCTGATCGTTTCGCAAATTTGATGCAAGATTTAAGAAACATTGCTCAAATTGTTGGCAGAGAACTATAATAAAATATTATGGGGAGTACTTTATACTCCCCATTTTTTCATTCTAAAATTGTATTCTATCAAAGTATAGTGTATAATATATAATGGTAGTAAAGTAGGTCTGCATAAAGGAGATTTTGTCATGATTATCGTTTTTAAATCCAATGCCAATCCTGAAGCAAAGTTAGCATTGAAGCAAAAATTAGAGTTGCGTGGTTTTACCATCCATGCTAGTGATGGTGTAAATGCATCTCTGTTTGGCATTGTTGGTGATACAAGCCAGCTCGATATCAATGAGCTATATATGAATGATTGCGTGCAAAGAGTAATGCGCGTTACAGAATCCTTTAGAGGCGGCTTCCGTCCAGAAAAGGGTCTTATAGAATGGTATAGAATGAGTGTTGCCATAGTTGGCTTGGGCCTAATGGGTGGCTCCTATGCTAAAGCTTTTCGTCGTTTAGGCGTTCAACAAATTATAGGTGTAGAACGTAATCCTGAGGTTTTAGTTGAAGCTCAACGTATGGGTATTATTGATATACCTTTAGAGGCACCTGATGCAAATTTACGTCATGCGGATATTGTTATTTTAGCAGTTTATCCTGAAGCAATGGTTAGCGTTGCCAAGACTATGTTGCCTTATTTAAAAGAAAATGTAATTATTACTGATATTTCCGGTATTAAAAATAACATGATTGAAGAAATTCAAGCTATGTTACCTGATACTATGGAGTTTATCTCTGGTCACCCCATGGCTGGTAGACAGGCTAGTGGCTTAGCTATGAGTGATGACGGCATTTTCCGTAATGCAAACTACATCATTGTTCCTACTGAAAAAAATACCCCTCAAGGTATTGCTTGGTTAGAGACTATGGCAAGAAATCTTGGTTGTCGCTATACGGTTCGAGTTACTCCAGATGAACACGACAGAACCATTGCCTTCACCAGTAATCTTCCGCATATTACTGCAGTTTGCTTAATGGATAGCGAATCCTTTAATGAAAAAACTAAATATTTTGTTGCTGGTAGCTTCCGTGATGGCACCCGTGTTGCTGATATTAACCCAGATCTGTGGAGTAACCTGTTCATGGCCAATAGAGAAAAGGTTGCTGACGAAATAGATCGTTATATGGAACAGCTGGAAGCATGGCGCAAGGCTCTTCGTGCTGGTGATGCTGAAAGCATGAAGGAACTCATGCGACTCTCTACCTCTAGACGTAGAGGCTTATACTAAGAGCTTTGTAGAAAAGGATTGGAACTGATGAAAACTATACATGTAGATTTAGGTGAGCATGCCTATAACATAGAAATAGAAGCTGGCTTATTAGATAAGTTGGGGCCAAAGGTTGCAGCTCTGTTGCCTAAGGCTAAAAAAGCTGTTATTGTAACGGATACCAATGTTGGCCCACTTTATGCAGAACGTCTGCAAAAGAGTTTAGCAGCGGCTAATATTCCTGCGGAGATAATTACTTTCTTAGCAGGTGAACAAAGCAAAAATTTAGGTGTTTTTAGTGAAGTTTTGGAACAAATTGCAGCTACTGGTTTAACTCGTAGCGATGTGCTATTGACCTTAGGCGGTGGTGTAGTAGGTGACTTGGGCGGTTATGCTGCAGCAAGCTATATGCGTGGTATTGCCTTCATTCAAATCCCTACTTCTTTATTAGCACAAATAGATAGTAGTGTTGGTGGTAAAGTTGCTGTTGATCTGAAGGCTGGCAAGAATCTTGCAGGTGCTTTTTATCAACCTAAGGCTGTCTTTATTGATACTGCATTGTTAGCAACACTGCCGGTACATTTCTTGCATGACGGTTTAGCGGAAGCAATCAAATATGGTTGTATTTTAGATAAAGAGCTTTTCGACAAAATTGCTAGCTATGCTGGTGATGCAGAACTGTTAGAAAATATTGATAGTATAGTTGCTACCTGCTGCAGTATTAAGGCTCGCATTGTGGAACAGGACGAGTTTGATACAGGCTTAAGAGGTTTATTGAACTTCGGTCACACCATGGGTCATGCTATTGAGCAATACTATGGTTTTAGCACCTTTACTCATGGCGAAGGCGTTGGTATTGGTATGTATCAATTAACTAAGCGTACTGAGGAAATGGGAATTACTCCTATTGGAATTGCAGAACAAATTAAAGCTGCTTTAGAAAAATATAGCTTACCGACAGAACCCGGTGTTGAAAAAGCACTGCTGTTGGAAGGTATGAAACGTGATAAAAAGAAAAATGGTAATAGCATTACTATTATCATTCTAGAAGAATTAGGAAGGGCTGTACTGAAAAAGCTGGAATGGCAAGAAGTACCGCAATACTTAGGATAATATGGAAAAGGTTTGTATATTTCCACATAGTTTAGAGGGTGAAGTCCATGTACCTTCCTCTAAAAGCATGGGACATAGAGAAATAATTTGTGCTGGTTTAGCAAATGGACGTAGCATTATAGATAACATTAGCATGTCCAAGGATATTGAGGCGACTATTCGTTGCTTAAAGGCTATGGGTGTTATTATCGTTGAAGTTCCGAGTCAGTTCCCAGGACGTACTGCTTTGCAGGTTACTGGAACAGGTAAATTGCAGGCTGTTGAAGCTGGTGCAGACTGTGGTGAATCAGGCTCAACGCTCCGTTTCTTTATTCCTTTGGGAGCTAGTCTTGGTCAACCCTTTACTTTTGAGGGGCATGGCAAACTAGTAAGTCGTCCTATGCAAGCGTATTATGATATTTTTGATGAGCAGGGTTTAGCTTATAGCAATGATGAAGGTCAATTACCTTTAACTGTTAATGGTGTTTTAAAGGCAGGAACCTATAAGCTTCCGGGAGATGTAAGCAGTCAGTACGTTAGCGGCTTGCTGTTTGCATTGCCACTGTTAGATGGTGATTCTGTTATTGAAATAACTTCTCCTTTGGAGTCTTCTGCTTATGTTGATATGACTTTAAGCTGCCTGAAAAAATATGGTATTGTTATTAATAATGTAGATGGTGCTCATCGTCAATATATTATTAAAGGTAAGCAAAAATATTTAGCGAAACATAGCTTAGTTGAAGCTGACTGGTCCCAAGCTGCTTTCTGGTTAGTTGGCGGTAGTATAGGTGAAGCTATTAACTGTACTGGTGTAGATTTTAATTCACTGCAAGGTGATATGGCTGTAGTTGACATCATGCAACGTATGGGCGCAAAGATTACGAAAGCTTCCACAGAAGTTAAAGCTCTTCATGGTGTAACGAAAAATACAGTAATTGATGCTTCAAATTGTCCTGATATTATTCCTGTTTTAACTGTTTTGGCGAGTGTCAGTGAGGGAACTACTGAGATTATTAACGCAGGACGCTTACGCATCAAAGAATGTGATCGCCTTGCAGCTATCTCTACGGAACTTAATAAAATGGGTGCTGATATAGAGGAAAAACCTGAGGGCCTTGTTATTAAGGGTAAGCCAGAAGGCCTCGAGGGTGGCGCATTAGTTGACGCTTGGAATGACCACCGTATTGCCATGAGTATTGCTGTTGCTGCTAGTGTGTGCAAAGAAGCGGTCGTTTTAGAGGGTGCTGACAGTGTGCAAAAATCCTATCCAGAATTTTGGAAGGATTTTGTAAGCGTTGGCGGAAGAATTGAGGCAATTGGATGAGCGGAATTTGTGGTTTAAATATTAAATTATCCATATTTGGTGAGTCTCATGGCAAATCTATAGGTTTGATTTTGGACGGTTTGCCACCGGGAATTGCTTTGGATTTAGAGCAAATACAATTAGAATTGGATCGTCGTGCTCCTGGCAAAAATGCTTTGTCAACCCAACGCAAGGAAAGTGATATTTTCGAGGTTCAAAGTGGTTTCTTCAATGGTTATACTACAGGGACTCCGCTTTGTGCTATCATAAAAAATGGCGATCAGCATTCCAAAGATTATAGTATTTTAGCTGATAAAATGCGTCCTGGACATGCCGATTACGCTGGCTTTGTTCGTTATCAAGGTTTTAACGATTATCGCGGCGGCGGACATTTTTCTGGTCGTATAACTGCTCCCTTAGTTATAGCTGGGGCTATTGCTAAACAGGCTTTGGCTCAACAGGGAATTGTTGTAGGTGCCCATATCTTAAGCATTGGCGATATAAAGGAAGAAAACTTTAATCCCTTAGGCGTAGAAGATGCTCTGTTAGCTGAGCTTGCAAAAAAAAGCTTCGCCGTTATGGATGATAGTCTTGGCGAAAGCATGCAAGAGAAAATTCTTGCTGCTAAAGCAGAGTGCAATAGTGTGGGTGGCGTCATTGAAACCATTGTTCAGCATGTTCCTGCTGGTATTGGTGCCCCATATTTTGATTCTGTAGAAAGTAGATTAAGCCAAGCTTTGTTCTCTGTTCCCGCTGTTAAAGCTGTGGAATTTGGCGATGGCTTTGACATTACTAGACTTACGGGTGCTACCGCAAATGATCAACTGCATTATGTTGATGATAAAGTTGTTGGCTATTCTAACCATAATGGCGGCATCACAGGTGGCATAACAAATTCCATGCCTGTGGTGTTTAGAGTTGGTATTAAGCCGACACCATCAATTTCTCAAGAACAACGTACTATAAGCCTAAAAGAGCATAAGGATACAACCTTAACCATAGTTGGTAGACATGACCCCTGTATTGTGCAAAGAGCAGTTCCGGTTATTGAGGCCGTAACAGCATGGACAATTTGGGATTTATTGCTTGAGGCAAAGAAGTGGGAGCGTTAAAATTATGCAAGAATTAAATTTAGACGAAATTCGTAAGTCCATAGATAAATGCGACAAGGAATTAGCAAACGTATTACAAAGACGCTTGTCTTTGGTACTCGATATTGCTTCCTATAAAAAATCTAAGGGAATGCCAGTTAAGGATGCAGCTCGTGAAAAAGTTGTCATTGATAAGGTAGCCAAAATGGTTGAAAATCCTGGCTATGAAATGGCTGTCAAAAATATCATGCGTAGTATTATTGACCAGGCTTGTGTACTTGAAGAAGCTGCTATCAAGGAAGTTGAAATTAAGCCTTATGAAATTGGTTGCTTCGGTCCTGAGGGTTCCTTTACCCATCAGGCCCTAGAAGATTTTTTCACAGGCAAAGAGTATGTTCGTCATCACTATAATACCTTTGAAGAGGTTGTTAGCAATATTAGTAATGGTACTCTTGATTATGCTGTTTTGCCTATTGAAAACTCCTCTACAGGTGGTATTACCGATGTTTACGATTTATTGCGTAAGTACGACTGCTTTATCGTTGGTGAACAACAAGTAAAGATTGAGCAAAATCTTATGGGCATCAAAGGTGCCAGCCTGAGTAATATTCGTACCGTATATTCTCATCCGCAAGGCTTTAAACAAAGTAAAGAGTTCTTTAAGGATTATCCTAAAATGGAACAAGTACCTTTCTTTAGCACTTCTCGTAGTGCGGAGGAGGTTGCAGCTAAGCAAGATCCTACTATTGCAGCTGTAGCTGGTAAAAAAGCTGCTGAACTTTATGGTTTGGAAATATTAGCTCCTTCTATTAACTATAATTCCAATAACTATACTCGTTTTGTTGTTATTTCCCGTCAACGTCAAAACGTTCCTAATGCTAACAAGATTACCTTGATTATTGCTGTTAAGCATGAAACTGGTTCTTTGTATAAGATGTTAGCAAGCTTCTATCACACAGGCTTAAACCTGATGAATCTGGAATCTCGTCCAATGGGAGATAAATCTTGGGAATATTACTTCTATATAGATGTAAGTGGTAATCTTACCGATCCCGTTGTTATTGACGTTCTGAAAGAGATTGAAGAAACTTCAACTTATTGTAAGATTTTAGGCAACTATTGTGCCTATGAAAGAAAAGACTAAGAAGGAATATTATGGCTAAGTTTGGTTTACTGGGAGGTAAGCTAGGACACAGTCTATCTCCTGCAATTCATGAATTGTTTTTTAAATATACTGGCATAGAAGGCTCCTATGAGTTGCTGGAAACAGAGCTAGAAGACTTGCCAAAAAGAATGGAAAATCTCAAGCAAAGCTTCCTGGGAAGTAATGTTACTATTCCCCATAAGCTGCATGTTATGCCTCTGTTAGACACAATTACACCTGAAGCACAGGCTATCGGTGCTGTTAACACGATTAAGTTTACTGATAAAGGCGCCTTTGGTTACAATACGGATTATTTTGGCTTTTCTAGAATGTTGGCTTATAATGATATTGTGGTCAAAGGCTGCGTTGCTGCTGTTTTAGGTAGTGGCGGAGCTGCTAGAGCTGTTATGAAGTGTTTGGAAGATGAAGGTGCTGCGGAGATTTATCTTGTAACACGTAAACCTGAGGAAGTAGACCAACATTTCTTAGAAATTGCTCCTGGTTGCAAAGTTATTGATTATGATGCATTGAAGGAATTAAAGGGTGATCTTATTGTTAACTGTACTCCTGTAGGTATGTATCCTAAAGTTGGGGTAGCTGCTGTATCACCTATGGTCAGTGCAAGCTTTGAAGCGTCAGTGGATTTGATTTATAACCCTGCCAAAACTCTTTTTCTGCAACAAGCTGAGGATGCTGGTAAGAAAGCTGTCAATGGACTTTTCATGTTAGTTGCTCAAGCTGTAGCTGCACAGGAAATCTGGCAGGATGATAAATATAGTAGTGATTTAATTGTACGTATTATGCATGAACTGGAGGAGAAAATATGAAAGATATCGTTTTAATTGGCATGCCTGCTTGTGGTAAGACTATGTTTGGAAAAATGCTTGCAAGTTCTTTAGGTTGTAAATTTTATGATGCTGATTTAGTTTTGGAATCTAGAGAAAAACGTACTATTAAAAGCTTTTTTGCTGAAAGTGAAGCTGCTTTCCGTGCTGCAGAAACACGTACCCTTAAATATTTAGCCGATAAAGACGGTGCTGTCATTGCTACTGGTGGCGGTGCTGTTTTGGTAGAAGAAAACATGAAAATTTTATCCGAGAATGGCTATATTATTTTCATTGATCGTAAACCTGAAAACCTGCTTAAAAATATTCAAGGCGATGACCGTCCACTTTTGGCAGAAAATAAACAACGAATCTATGATTTATATGCACAAAGGATAGATTTATATAGAAAATATGCGGATGTAATCATTGATAATAATGGTTCTATGGATGAAACTTTTGACCAATTAGTTCGCCAATGGGATTTAATTCGTGCTGATTAAGGAATGATAGAAAATGAAAAAAATCTTAGTTTTAAATGGGCCGAATATTAATTTATTAGGTATTCGTGAGAAAAATATTTATGGCCGTCAGGACTATGCTAGCTTGTGTGAATATATCCAAGCTACCGCTGATCATTTAGGTGTTGAAGTTAAAATGTTGCAAAGCAATTATGAGGGTGATATTGTTACTGCTATTCAGGAAGCTTATGGTCATTATGACGGCATTGTTATTAATCCTGCTGCATTAACTCACTATAGCGTTGCAGTGTTAGATGCTTTGAAGGGTGTAAACATTCCTGCAATTGAAGTTCACATTAGTAACATTCATCAACGTGAGGAATTCCGTCATCATAGCGTTACAGTCGCTGGCTGTGTTGGCCAAATTTGCGGTTTAGGTTTTGCTGGTTATGCTTTGGCAATGCAATATCTAGCTGCACAAGATTAAGAAAAAAATAAAAGCTACTGTCTCAGACAGTAGCTTT
The DNA here is from genome assembly GCA_024405615.1 of Phascolarctobacterium sp. GTDB lineage: Bacteria > Bacillota > Negativicutes > Acidaminococcales > Acidaminococcaceae > Phascolarctobacterium_A. Next base: position 6,209 of record JAKSOK010000023.1, on the reverse strand, counting down.
TTTATTTTGTGTCATTTCTTGTCAGGAAGTTGAGCTATAATTATAGCTATGAACATAAGCACGCACCCGGAAAGCTCGCGCAGGCTCATGGTTTGATTTAGATAAATCCAACCGCTTATAAGCGCGAAAACAGATTCTAGACTCATAAGCATGGAAGCAATGACGCTATCAACATATTTTTGTCCTATTATTTGTAAGGTATAGGCGATACCGCTGGACATGATTGCTAAATACAATAAGGGGCCTAGACTGGATACTATTTGTTCTATGGAAGGATGTTCGAAAATGAACATCAGTATACCACTAATAAAAGAACATACTCCAAATTGGATGCAAGAGAAACGTACACCGTCTAAATCCTCTATATAGTAATCAACAACGAGAATTTGCATAGCGAAGGTTATCGGACAGGCTAAAGTAATAAAGTCGCCTTTTGTGATGCTTAATTCTTCTGTGATGCAAATAAAGTACATTCCTACGGTAGCAATAATAACGCCTAACCAATTATAGCTGGTGACTTTGTTTTTAAATATTAAAAGTCCTAAAATTGGCACAAGCACAATATATAGAGCAGTTATAAAACCACTTTTTCCGGCAGAGGTGTACATTATACCCCATTGTTGCATAAACATGGCAATCGCTAAACAAATACCTGAAAGGCTACCGCCTAAAAAAAGCTTTTTCTTTAACCGGTTATCTGTGGTTCCCCACAGAGTGTACTTTTTGCCCACTAATTTATCAAAGAAAGGAGCTACTATGAAAAGGAAAATTGTTGCTACTGCGTTACGGGCACAATTAAAGGTAAGAGGCTCAGTTACTTGGCCTCCAAGGCTTTGAGCCACAAAAGAAGTTCCCCAGATGATAGAACAGACGAGTAAGGCTATTACCCCTAATTTGTAAGAGGAAGGTTTCGCTTGAGAAGACATATTTAAAATTCTCCTAGAAATAAAAACTGATAATATTTTAGCATATATAAACTAAATATACAAAAAGAATTATAAGTTAAAATAAAATCGATGAGAAAAACAGCTACTATAGAAGTACTTTTTAAAGTTTAATTTGTAAAGTCAAGGTGAATTTTTTAATAAAAAAAGGATAATTTGCAACACTAAGAAAAGATGCTGATAAATAATCAAAAAGCAAACACCACTATATATTGTGGTTGGTAATATTGACGATGCGTATATGTTGTGTTAAAATAATTTTTGACAGGCTTGCGTGCCAGTCTTATTTATATTGAATTTATACTTTAAAAAGTTTATATACAGAAAATATGAAGATTATGAGGGAAAGGACGGAGACACATGAAGGTTATTAAACGTGACGGTACAACAGTAGATTTTGATCCCAGTAAAATTATTATTGCTATTGAAAAAGCTAATAAAGTAGTAGATGAATGCGATAGAATTGAAGAAGAAAAGATTAAGGAAATTGCTCATCATATTCAAAATATGAAGAGAAAGCGTTTGCTGGTAGAGGATATTCAGGATATGGTTGAACATGCCCTGATGGACGCAGGTAAATTTGAACTTGCTAAAACATATATCATTTACCGCTTTGAACGTGCCATGGTTCGTAAAGCAAATACTACTGACGAATCTATCCTGTCCTTGATTCGTAACAGCAATAAAGATGTTATGGAAGAAAACTCCAATAAGAATGCTGTTATGGCTGCTACCCAACGTGACCTTATTGCAGGTGAAGTATCCAAAGACTTAACCAAACGCTTGATTCTTCCTGAGAAGATTTCTAAGGCTCACGAAGATGGTGTACTGCACTTCCATGATGCGGACTATTTTATCCAACCTATTTTTAACTGCTGCTTAGTAAATATTGGCGATATGCTGGATAACGGTACCGTTATGAATGGCAAAATGATTGAAAGTCCTAAGAGCTTCCAAGTTGCTTGTACTGTTATGACCCAAATTATTGCTTCTGTAGCATCTAGCCAATATGGTGGCCAATCCGTAGATGTTAGCCATTTAGGTAAATATTTACGCCGTAGCTACGAAAAGTTTAAGGCTAATATTGAAGAGACCTGCTGTGATAAGCTTGATCCTGAAACCAAGGAAGCTTTGGCCAAGGAACGTCTGCAATATGAATTAAAGGGTGGCGTACAAACCATTCAATATCAAATTAATACCTTGATGACTACTAATGGTCAATCTCCTTTCGTAACTCTGTTCTTGAACCTGCAAGAGGATGATCCTTACGTTGAAGAAAATGCTATGATTATCGAAGAGATTTTGCGTCAACGTTTGCAAGGCATTAAGAATGACAAAGGTGTATATGTAACTCCTGCTTTCCCGAAACTAGTATATGTTTTGGATGAATGCAATAATCTTTCCGGTGGTAAATATGATTACATTACTAAGCTGGCAGTAAAATGCAGTGCTAAACGTATGTATCCTGACTATATTAGCGCTAAGAAGATGCGTGAAAACTATGCTGGCTGTGTATTTGCTCCTATGGGTTGCCGTAGTTTCCTGTCTCCTTGGAAGGATGAAGCAGGCAACTATAAATGGGAAGGTCGTTTTAACCAAGGTGTTGTATCTCTGAATCTGCCTCAAGTTGCTATTGTTGCTGATGGCGATGAAAAGAAATTCTGGGAAATTTTGGACGAACGTCTGTCCCTGTGCTATGATGCTTTAATGTGCCGTCATAATTCTCTCATGGGTACTCGTAGTGATGTTAGCCCTGTTCATTGGCAATATGGTGCTATTGCCCGTCTGAAGAAGGGTGAAACTATTGATAAATTCTTAATGAATGGTTATTCTACTTTGTCCTTAGGTTACATTGGCGTTTATGAAATGACTAAGTTGATGAAGGGGGTAAGCCATACTCAACCAGAAGGCGAAGCTTTTGCTCTGAAGGTTATGCAATATCTGCGTGCAACCTGTGACAAATGGAAAGCAGATACTGGCTTAGGCTTTGCTCTGTATGGTACTCCGGCAGAAAGCTTGTGCTATCGCTTCGCACGTATTGATAAAGAACGTTTTGGTAGCATTACTGATGTAACCGATAAAGGCTACTATACCAACTCTTATCACGTAGATGTTCGTGAGGATATCGATGCTTTGGCTAAATTCACTTTTGAGAGCCAATTCCAACAAATTTCTTCCGGTGGTGCAATCTCTTATGTTGAGATTCCCAATATGCGTCACAATTTAGCTGCATTGGCTGAGGTTGTTAAATTCATTTATGATAATATTCAATATGCTGAATTTAACACTAAATCTGACTACTGTCATGTTTGCGGCTTTGATGGTGAAATCATTATCAATGATGACGGCGAATGGGAATGCCCCTGCTGCCATAATAAAGACCATGCTTTGATGAATGTAACTCGTCGTACCTGCGGTTATCTTGGCGAAAACTTCTGGAATGTAGGCAAGACCAAAGAAATTAAAGCTCGTGTTCTGCATCTGTAATTTATGAAAATTTAACTAAGCTGGTAGGTAAGCTCCTACCAGCTTTTTATCAATACTAGTTTAGATGTAGGAGATGAAATCATGAACTATGCAACTATAAAAAATTTAGACGTAGCCAATGGTGATGGCTTGAGAATATCCTTGTTTGTAAGTGGATGCACTCATCATTGCAAGGGATGCTTTAATCCAGAAGCCTGGAATTTTGATTATGGCGATCCTTTTACTACAGAAGTAGAAGATAAAATTTTGGAGATGCTTAAGCCTGCCTACATTCAAGGTTTATCACTTCTTGGTGGTGAACCCTTTGAACCAGCTAATCAGGCCGTTTTGTTGCCGTTTATTAGACGCTTCAAGGCTATGTATCCTGAAAAGAATCTCTGGTGCTATAGTGGCTATGATTTTGAAAAAGATATGTTAGCTGGTAAACTTGGCCCTGCAGAAATCACCATGGAAATGCTCTCCTATATAGATATTCTTGTTGATGGCGAATTTGTTTTGGAATTGAGAGATCCGCGCCTACGTTTTAGAGGAAGCTCAAATCAACGTGTAATTCGTGTGCAAGAATCCTTGCAACAGGATGAGGTTATTCTTTGGGATGATACTGAAGGTTTAGAAGGATAATTGAAAAAGTTTTTAACTCCGTTAGTAAATAGCGTAACTAACGGAGTTTTTTATTTTTCACTTGCAAAAAGTCGAAAAGTCAAATATAATATATGTGTAATAATAGCCTAATTTTATTAATATGCAATTTATGATATCGGTTATATTGAATTAAATTTTTATAGACGAAGGTGAGCTTATGAGAAATTTAGCTGATTCCATTGAAAATTTTATTATTAGTGAATTACTTAGAGAACGTGAAGAAGCACTTTTAGTGCAGCGCAATGAGCTAGCTGAACGCATGAGTTGTGCTCCTTCTCAAATAAGCTATGTTTTAAGTACCCGTTTTACTCCTGATCGTGGATATATGGTAGAATCTCGTCGTGGTAGTGGTGGTTTTGTTCGTATCATGCGAATGAATAGCCAGGAAAATGCTACTCGTGAAACTAAGGCAGAGGACTTGGTTGATCATTTGCTGGAAGAACGAGTTATAACTGGTCGTGAGCAAAAGCTGTTACGCTTTATGATGAACATCATTGATGTTGATGAAGATAAGAAAAAGATTATTTTGAAGCAGGCCATTAATGAAATGAATAAGGCCTAGGGGGATCCAATATGTTATGTCAGCAATGTCACAAAAGACAAGCCATTATGCATATGGTTTGCCTTGCGGGCAAAGATAAAAAAATAGATAAATGGCTGTGTGAGGAATGCGCTAAAGAGTATTTGCCCTTTGGAGCCATGGAAGGCATAGAGGAATTCAATGGTTTGAAGGGCCTTAATGCTTTACCAGGCGTAAGTGGCATTATAAGCACAGGTGGCGATGAAGGAATTCCCAATGCTATCAAAAATATCTTTGAAGAAATCTTTCATCCTAAGAAAAAAATAACTAAAGATGGTTTCACAGAAAATGCAGCACAAGTATTAGCTCAAGCTGCTAATAAAGCTTTAGAATGTGGTGCTGAGCATATTGGTACAGAGCATATTCTGTGGGGAATTTTGCATACGGAGAATTGTACAGCTGAACGTATTATTCGTAAACGTTACAAGGCTTTGGAAGCAATGCAAGCTGAGCTGGAAAGCTGGCTTGACAAAGGTAATAAAAAGGATGGTATTCCTGATTATAGTCCCAGAGCAAAGATTGCTTTAGAAAAAGCTGCGGATAATGCTAAGAGCATTGAACAGGGGTATGTTGGTAGTGAACAGCTTTTATACGGCTTATTGGCTGCAGGTGATGGTATTGCTACCAAAATTCTCAACAAGTTTAATGTTACCGAAGAAAAAATCGGTAAGTTTATTAAAGCACTTAACGAAAAACAAAAAGCTCTACCCATGCCTAATGTGGGCGCAATGCCTGAAGTTGCCAAAGACGGCAGTGAACAAAACGAAAAGCAGGAGCCTGCTGATGTATTGCAATTGTTGCAAAATTTTGGCCGCAACCTTAACGAGGCTGCGCGTGTAGGCCGTACTGACCCTTTAATTGGACGTGAGAATGAAGTTGAACGTTTAATTCAAGTACTTTGCCGTCGTACAAAAAATAATCCTGTTATTATTGGCGAAGCAGGTGTTGGTAAAACTGCTATTGCTGAAGGTTTGGCACAAAAGATTATTAAAGGCGATGTACCGGATTTTTTGGCAGATAAAATAATTTTCTCTCTCGAAGTGGGAATGTTGGTTGCCGGAGCTAAATATCGTGGCGAATTTGAAGAGCGCATGAAAGCTGTGCTGGAAATGATTAAGAATGACCAGCGTATTATTCTCTTTATTGATGAAATACATACTATTGTTGGTGCTGGTAGTGCTGAAGGTAGCGTGGATGCTGCTAATATTATTAAACCAGCTTTAGCGCGTGGCGAACTCCAGGTAATCGGTGCAACTACTGTAGATGAATATCGCAAGCATATTGAAAAAGATGCTGCACTTGAACGTCGTTTCCAACCTGTATTGGTTGAAGTACCTAGTGCAGAGGATACTATCAAAATGCTGTTAGGCCTTAAGAAACGCTACGAAAAATTCCATGACTTAGAAATTAGTGATGAGGCTATTAAGGCTGCTGTTGAATTAAGTGATAGATATATTACAGACCGCAATTTGCCAGATAAGGCAATTGATGTTATGGATGAAGCTTGTGCTCGCTTAAGAATTAAAGCTTATAAACGTTCTGTACCAGCTAAGAGA
>JAKSOK010000229.1 GCA_024405615.1 Phascolarctobacterium sp. | reverse complement strand
GATATATAAATAAAATTAACCGTCCACAACCAACGGCGTAGAATTTATCGCTCATAACTACTCCTAACAAAAACTTATATTAGGAATAATAAACCTTAAGCATTAACAATATTTCCTATCGTACATGCTCCTACGTATCCTAGCGATTCAGAACACTACACACTCTCTAATCGTCCTTCCTCACTGTAGTTACGTTCTTTTGCAATGATATACATCCCACGAACGGCATCATTACAACGGCATCATAGATGTATCTATATTCTGCATCAAGCGGAACAGAAATGAAGATAGACAAAAATATCGCAAAGCACATGATAGTTAACGCTATTGCTCTCTTGTTTTTTTCAACTAAAGCTTTGTAAATCAAAAGAATGTTAAGCCAATTGAATACTGCAATACAAGTAAGATGTTTCCAAAAAGCATTTCTTAATAGGGCATCATATACTTTGGTATAAATAATTTCAGCACCTGGAAGTAAAGGCTGGTTATGAAGTCCCCAGGAGTTAGAGACTATTCCTGGAGTAGTAATTGTAAATGACTGCTTTGTGAACCAGTAGCCTCTCGTTTCGTCAATCCATGCCTTGACGTATGCACTAGGATTTTTTAATCCTAAACGGATGTATAGCTTCAAATAATCTATTTTGTGAGCTTCAAAATATGAAATATTGTCCTTATGTCTAATGGCAGCCTTAACAAAATCGACCCACTGAGGGTTGTAGCATTCACCGATAGAATTTAGATCAACGATTTCTCCTAAAAGTGCTGCATCATCTTGAGAAATCGAGTCAGGATTTGTGACGTATACGCGGGTAATCTGTTGCATAGGTATGGCTAGTGCCTCTAAAATGTCCGGTTGCGCTACACCCACGGCTGCGAGGACGCCTCTCTTAAGGATTATCGATAGCACTAATGCTCCCCATATTGCCACCAGGAGTTTTTTGTTTTTGTGCCAAAGAACGCTAATAACCAACGCCATAAGTAAACAAATAAACATGCCATTGCTTCTAAAAATACCGACACCTACAAGAGAAAAACCTAACGCAATATAATAAGACGTTTTGCTTTCTTCCCCATTTACCACCTTCGCTATAAATACAGCGGCAAGTAGCATAAAGCATGCAAACGGTATGTCCTTAGAAACAAAAAAGCTGTAATCAATAAACATGGGATACAGTGAATAAATTAAAATAGCAACAGCACACACTGTTTTAGAAAATCCGAGCTTTTTAAGAGAAAAGACTGAATATGCCATGCACGCTGCCACAAAGACAATCTGGATTATACAGAAAATAAATATGGCAGTATTAGGATTACTAAATGCTCTTAAAAATGCCTGTACTAATATCGTATAGAAAAATGAATGATGATTTGTATAAGGGCTCTCCCCGAATATCTGCTTAAGCACTACCATACCATCATCATCGATAATTCCAGGGTACCTACAAAAAACCAGCATTAATACGTTGATTACTACCATCGAGACAAACGGAACTACAAAATAGACGATTACATTTTCCGACAGGAGCTTATCAAAAAAGTGATTTTTTCGAAGTGGCATGTCACTGACATCATCCTGAGATTCTGTTCTCTCATCATATTTTAAATTGATATTCTCAACTAAAATCAAAACGCCCAAAAACGCAACAAAACCGCCTAAAGCTAAGAATCCTCCCTGTGCAGCCTTGCCAATAGCTCCGTGAAGGAAGCTAAAACCGCTTAAAGGAGTATTTCCCATAGCTACAATAAGTGCATACAAAATAGAGGCCACAATACTAAGCCACATAGACTTAGTCCTGTATCCTTTAACAAGCGCCTTGTAGATGCCTACGCTACCTATTATAGCCACTCCGCCCCACACTAATAGGAACGAATTTCTGCTTATATTTATATATGCCCATACAATCAGCATTAATGTCATTAATGCAAAAAGAACAAGTTTACCCACACTTTTTCTTGTATTCATACTTACTCTCACATTCCACATTCATATTTTGAAGCTACACTCCACATTGTCGTGAAACTTTGCCGTGTGGCACAAAGTGCCACGTGACAAATAATCTACTTGTCACACTAATCTACATATAGTTTTCCACCTTGATTAATAATATCATAACAGAATCAATAAATCACATATATCATACAAAACGAAAACCTCTTAAGTTTGTGACATTCATGTCGCATCTACTTAAGAGGTTATATTAATTATATCAAGCGTGGCCTACTGTTTTTCCATAAGATATAAACTAACTCTATTATCTAACACCTTGCAGGCCTCGTCTAAATCCTTGGTGGAAGCTATGT
>JAKSOK010000228.1 GCA_024405615.1 Phascolarctobacterium sp. | reverse complement strand
GTTGCTAAGAAAAGACTTTTCATGCATGATATGTACCCTGAGACTGTAAATAACAGATAAAAAATACAATTAGAACGGCGATTATAGTGATTGAAAAATTACTGTAATCGCTTTTTTATTAGTAATCAACAATTGGTTAGCGGTTGCTAATCTAAAAATAAATTTTCAAAAAACATTGCCATGCTACTTTATTTATTCTTGGCACTGTGCTACAATATAAATAGTTTATTTGGTTCCATACAATTTGCGGGACACAAAAAGTTCCATATGGGACAATTAACAACCTGTTCTGTTTTATTTGAGGGTTATTATGGATAATATTATTAATCTACAAAAGAAAATAGTACCAGAGTTAACGGACCTTTTAGTATTACGTTATCAAATCATGCGCCAAGTTAGTCATGAACATCCTATTGGGAGACGCGCTTTAGCCTCAAAGCTTGGCTTGAGTGAAAGAGTTTTAAGAGCTCAGGTTGATTTCCTCAAAAAAAGCGGTTTGCTGGATTTTTCTTCTAGTGGCATGACTGTTACTGAAGAGGGGACTGACATCCTTCGTGAACTAGCAGATTATGTACGTAAGCTTCAAGGTATATCTTATCTAGAAAAACAGCTAAGTGACAGCTTAAAAATTGGTCGTGTTGTTATTTTACCTGGCGACTCAGATCAGGAAGAGGTTGTAAAAAGGGAGATTGGCAGAACTGCAGCACGTATTCTTAGCAAATTGCTGGGAGACGGAAAAGCTCATATTGTCGCGGTCAGTGGTGGTACGACAATGGCAGCTATGGCTGCTAATATTTCTGGTTCTCAACCTAATACTGTAGTAGTACCAGCTCGTGGTGGTCTGGGGGATAATGTTGAACTACAGGCTAATACAATTGCAACCGTTTTAGCACAAAAGTTGGGTGCAAGTTATCGCCAATTATATGTTCCTGATAGTGTAAGCGAGGATATATTAAATAGTATTCTTAAGGAAGATATTGGCGTTAAAGCTGTTGTTGATGTTATAAAAAAAGCAGATATTCTTGTTCATGGCATGGGACAGGCTAGTGTTATGGCTCGTCACCGTCGTTTAAGCCCTGAGATTTTAGATAAGCTGGAAGCTGATGGGGCAGTAGGCGAAGCTTTTGGTCAATATTGTGCTTTAGATGGCAAGCAGGTTTACATGACTAACAACGCTGGACTTATGTTGCAAGACCTAGAAAACATCGGTGTAATAATCGGCGTTGCAGGTGGTAAATCTAAGGCTGCAGCTATTTTATCTGTCATAAGAGCTTCACGTCAGGATATTTTAGTAACTGATGAAGCGGCTGCTCTAGAAATGGTACGTATGGCTGGTATTGCTAATTAATTATGTTAGTACGCACATAAGTGCAAATTTATAATGATGTGTAAGAATCACATTGCAAAATAACCAAATTTTAATAAGGAGGAAAAGATATTACATGGATAAGAAAACACTTCGTGATATCGAGGTTGCAGGCAAAAAGGTATTAGTTCGCGTTGACTTCAACGTTCCTTTTGATGATGCTGGCAACATCTCTGATGATACTAGAATTCGCGCATCTCTGCCGACTATCCAATATTTGTTGGATAATAAGGCTGCAGTAATTTTGATGGCGCATTTAGGCCGTCCTAAAGGACAAGTAAATCCTAAATATAGCTTGGCACCGGTTGCTAAGCATTTAGGCAAACTGTTGGGCAAGAAGATTCTATTTGCTCCTGACTGCATTGGTGATGCTGCTAAAGCTGCAGCTAAAACCTTAAAAGCAAAGCAAATCCTGCTGCTGGAAAACCTGCGCTTCCACAAGGAAGAAGAAAAGAACGATATGGATTTTGCTGAGCAATTAGCAAGCTTAGCTGATTTATACGTTAATGATGGCTTTGGTGTTTCTCACCGTGCTCATGCTTCTGTAGAAGGCGTAACTCATTTCCTGCCTGCGGCAGCTGGTTTCTTGCTGGAAAAAGAAATTGAATATGTTGGCAAAGCTGTGACTGAGCCTGTACATCCTTATGCTGCTATTATTGGCGGTGCTAAGGTAAGTGATAAGATTGGCGTTATTGAGAACCTGTTGGATAAAGTTGATACCCTGCTTATTGGTGGTGGTATGGCTAATACCTTCTTAGCAGCTCAAGGCTATAAGATGGGCAAGTCCTTAGTTGAAGAGGATAAGCTGGATTTAGCGAAGGCTTTGTTGGAGAAGGCAAAGAAAAATGGCGTAAAAATGCTGTTGCCTACAGACTTAATCATGGCAGAAGCGTTTGCTGCTGATGCTAAACATGAAAACCAAAAGATTGACAGCCTGAATCAAGAATGCATGGCTTTGGATATTGGTGAAGAAACTCGCGAAGC
>JAKSOK010000227.1 GCA_024405615.1 Phascolarctobacterium sp. | reverse complement strand
ATGCGCGTTGTTTTCGCTCTTGGTACCCACCGTGCTATGACTCATGAGGAAATGGTTGAGGGTGTTGGTGAAGATGTTGCAAGCCGTTTGGAAATGTTCAATAGCGACTGCAACGAACCTAGCGATTTCAATTATTTTGGTGCTACTGGTCGTGGTACTCCTGTTTTGATCAATAAATTGGTTTGCGATGCTGATTTGATTATCGCAACTGGCACTATCGTTCATCACTTCTTCAGTGGCTATGGCGGGGGGCGTAAGGCTATTCTTCCTGGTGTTGCTGCAATGGAATGTATTCGCAGAAACCACAGCTTAATGTTAGATCCTAATGCTGGCTTAGGCAAGCTACATGGCAACCCTGTATATGAAGATCAAGTAGAAGGTGTTCGCCTGTTTGCTGCTAAGCATCCTGTATTCCTGTTTAACGCTGTATTAAATGATAAGCACGAATTCACCAAGATTTTTGCTGGTGACTGGTATGAAGCTCATTTAGAGGCTTGCAAATTTGTTGATGTAGTTTATGGCGCACCTGTTCCTGAGCTGGCTGATGTAGTTATTGCTAGCTGTGGTGGCTATCCTAAAGATATTAACGTTTACCAAATGCAAAAGACCATGGACAATGCAGTTTGTGCTGTTAAGCAAGGTGGCGTAGTAATCATGCTGGCTGAATGTATTGAGGGCTCTGGTAGTGCGCAATTGGAAAAGACCATTGCGGAAAATCCTGATCCGGACCTGATTCGCGACAAGCTGGCTGAAAAATTTGTCATTGGTGCTCATAAGGCTTTTGCTATTACCCGTCTTATGAAGAAAGCTAAATTCATTCTGGTTTCCAAGCTGGACAAGAACTTAGCTAAGCAAATGATGTTCGAGTCTGTTGATACTGTAGACGAAGCTTTGGCAAGAGCTAAGGAAATCGTTGGCGAAGACTACAAGGTTACTCTGATGCCCATGGGTAGCTTAACTGTTCCTATCGTTAAATAATTTGACTAAATATTTAGCTGATAACAAACCTTAAAATTTAATAGTAAAGCATCTCGTAATCTGCTATAATAAGAGAACGAGATGCTTTTTATATTGATTTTTTTTGAGGTAAGCATGATTAAGAATGTAGTTTTTGATATAGGCAATGTACTTATGGGCTTTGATGCTCAAAATTACGGAGCAATGTATTTTAAGGATCCTAGTAAGGCGAAAATTTTGCAAAATGCTATTAATAGCTTTAAGCTGTGGGATAAATGTGATATGGGCGATCGACCTGTGCCAGAGATTATTGATGAATTTGCTACAACAGTTGTTGGACAGGAGGATATGGCTCGACAGGCCTGCTATGACTCATTAAAGTTTGTGCTGCACAGGGATTGGTCTATTCCTTGGGTGCAGGAGCTGAAGGCCGCAGGCTATAAAGTATATTTCCTGTCTAATTATAATAGATATTTGGCAGAACAAAAGCCGGAGATTTTAGATTTTATACCTTTTATGGATGGTGGCGTTTTCTCCTATGAGGTGCATATGCTGAAGCCTAATAAGGATATATACGAGAAACTTTTTGCCAGCTATGGACTTAAAGCTGATGAATGCGTCTTCCTTGATGATAGAGTAGCTAATGTCGAAGCTGGTAAAGCCCTTGGCATGGCAGGTATTGTTGTAGAAAATCATGAACAGGCTTATAATGATTTACGTAAACTATTAAATTATTAATATATGGAGGTTTGAAAATGCAAGAAATAAACGTTTTTGAACATGCAGAAGCAATTTTAAAGCAATTATCTAAAGGTGCTTTCTTAAACACTGCAGCTAATGGCACACAAAATACTATGACTATTGGTTGGGGTCAATTAGGATTTCAATGGGGCGTGCCGACCTTTGCGGTAATGGTACGTGAGTCCCGTTATACTAAAGGCTTATTGGATGAAAATGCTGTGTTTACTGTCAGCATCCCTGTAAATGATGGTTTCCAAAAGGCTTTAGGTATTTGTGGCAGTAAATCTGGCCGTGATATGGATAAGTTCGAAGCTGCTGGCTTAGAAACTGAAATGGGCAAGACTGTTTTTGCTCCTATTGTTAAAGGCTGCGGTCTGCAAATTGAATGCGAGGTTGTAGAAACTAAAGTTATGGAGCCGGAACAATTTGATGGCGAAATGGCTGATAAATGGTATGCTGCTGGCGATTGGCACACCTATTATGTTGGTAAAATTACCGCTGCATATCTGGAATAAGCTTCATGCTATTGCCTGGGAAATAGCATGAGCAGGGGATTTTCGTTGACGAAAATCTTTGTTTCTGTTATACTAATCTATGTGCTGGCATAGCTCAGTCGGTAGAGCAACTGATTCGTAATCAGTAGGTCGCAGGTTCGATTCCCGTTGCCAGCTCCAGATGAAAACAAGGTGCTTACTATAT
>JAKSOK010000226.1 GCA_024405615.1 Phascolarctobacterium sp. | reverse complement strand
AAGGATTTTTTATTGCTATTAACCTTTACTTGAGTGGATTTGTTAGTGGGGGTATTAGTTCCTGGTTTAGGAGCTTGATTAACAATTATTTTTCCATCCTTATCATAGGTGGGCTTGCCATCTTTATCAAGAACAGCATTGGTGTCTTCTTTAATATAGATAGGCTTACCTTCTTTGTCTAGAATAGGTTTGCCGTCTTTGTCTACAAGCTTCTTCATGCCATCTTGAATGATTTCTGGATCAGGAGGAACAGTAACGCCGGGGTTAATAAAGCTATGAGCCGGAACAGATCTTAAAGCATTAAGCATAAAGCTTTGCCAAATATCCAGAGGTGCTGCACTACCATACATACGTTGGATGAATTTGTTGTTATCATCGCCAACCCAAACAGCAGTAGACAGGTCAGGGGTATAACCAACAAACCAGGCATCAATATAATTATCAGTAGTACCGGTTTTACCTGCTGCAGGACGACCAATGCCGCCACCAGCACCAGTACCACGAACAAGAACGTCTTGAAGCATATTGGTAACTAAGTAAGCATCTTTGGCAGAAACTGCATCGCGACGAACTGCTTTGTTTTCGTAGATAATTTTACCATCACGGTCAACGATTTTGCTGATAGCAAAAGGTTTAACGTAAGTACCATTGTTAGCAAATACTGCATAAGCAGCGGCCATTTCCAGAGGTTTGACACCATGAGTTAAACCACCTAAAGCCATTGCTAAGTTACAATCGCTATACTTACCGGTTTCGACCAAAGTAGTAATGCCCATTTTTTCAACGTTATCCATGATTTTTTCAGGTCCAACGCTACGAGCAATTTTTACAGTAGGAATGTTTAAAGATTTATAAAGAGCTTGACGAACGCTAACTTTGCCACGTTCTTGACCATCGGAGTTATGAGGCTTCCAACCGCCACCGAAATCTTCAGCCTTATCTTCAATAATAGAGGCGGGAGTAAAGCCGTTACCCATGGCAGTTAAATAAACAAAGGGTTTAAAAGAAGAACCTGGTTGACGCATGCCCAAATAAGCGCGATTAAATTTATCCTGACCACGACCACCGATAAGAGCTCTAATTTCACCGGTTTTAGGCACAACAGCTGCTAAGGCAACCTGGGGTTGAGTCAGACCATTACCGTCTTTATAGGAAGCATAGTTGTTGAGGTATTTTAAAGCATCAATCGCTGCTTTTTGCATATCCATATCCAGAGTGGTGTAAATTTTTAAACCATCTTTATAGAGCGCATCAGCACCAAATAGGTCAATTACCTGTTGAATGATCATATCATAGAAATAGGTTGTGGGGGAAGCATCGATTTTTTCGTGAGTTTTTGCTAATTGCAAATCTTCTTTTTTTGCTGCATCAGCTTGCTCTTGGGAAATAAAACCGTATTTTGCCATTTGGTCCAATACTAATTCCTGACGAGCTTTGCTATCTTTAGGATTAGCAAAAGGATTGAAATAGTTAGGGCTTTTAGGAATGGCTGCGAGAGCTGCGCCTTGTGCTAAGGTTAATTGAGGAGTGTTTTTGTTGAAATAGTATTTAGAAGCTGCTTCCAAACCATATGCACCTTGGCCGAAATAAATACGGTTCAAATACATGGTCAGAATTTCTTGCTTGGTGTATTTGTTTTCTAAAGCTAGAGCAAGGAAGGCTTCTCTGATTTTACGAGTAATAGTACGTTCTTGATTAGTAAAAGCATTTTTTGCTAATTGTTGAGTAATGGTACTACCACCTTGGACTTCGCGACCACTAAGAGTAGAAACAACAGCTCTGCCAGTACCACGAATATCAATGCCAAAATGATCATAGAAACGATTATCTTCGATAGCGATAAAAGCATTTTGAACATTTTTAGGAATTTTATCAATGGTTATAGGAATGCGTCTTTCAACAGAAAGTGTAGTATAGATGGAGTTTCCTTTGCAGTCATAAAATTGAGAGGCTGCATCAGGAATCAAGGCCTGGTCCATGTTGGACGGAGCAAAGAGGGAAATTATTTGGTCTTTAAAACCAAATAACAAAGCGCCAAACATTATAAATATACATATAACGGATAGGCAAAGGAGTTTTAAAGCTTTTAACATATTTAACCTCATAATAAACGACTAAATTTTAATATCTACATTATAATATAGTTATTAATCACTATATTATAGCACTTTTTAAGAAAATTTGCAAAGTAATATCTATATTGGGAGATGTATTCTTGCTTTTATTACTATACGATTAATACGTTTAAAGTAGCGTGAATAGTGAACATATACTTGTTGTATTGAATATTAAAAATAAATTTCAAAAAACTCATCAAAGGTGTTGACATAGGGAGTCTTATGTGGTATTATATAAAAGCTGTCGCAATGAGGCGATAGTACGAACCTTGAAAACTGAACATCAATCTGAATTAAGCAGATGTGCGGGTCAAGCT
>JAKSOK010000225.1 GCA_024405615.1 Phascolarctobacterium sp. | reverse complement strand
CATCAGATTAGGAGCAGCCTTAGCAGCAACCTTTACACCAGCACCAGGCATGGTCATGCCAACACCAGGTTGGAAGATGGTACCTAATGCTAAACCAATGATAATTGCAAATGCGGTGGTACCCAGGTAGTAAACTACAGTTTTAATACCTAATTTACCAACTTTTTTGATGTCGCCCAAGTTGCAAACACCAATTACCAAAGAGGAGAAAACCAAAGGAACGATGACCATTTTGATCATGTTCATAAAAATGGAACCTAAAGGTCCAATCCAGGTCTTGGCAAAGCCAACACCTTCAGCACCCAACTCTAAACCAGCAATAATGCCGAGAGCCAGGCCAATTAAAATTTTTGTTGTAAGATTCATAATACAACCCCCTTAATTTCTATGTGGGTATTATATCAAAGAAAATGCGTTCTGTCTCATTGTATACAGTATTTTTGCGATGTATACATTATTTTTACACTTTTTGTAATAAAATAACATTTAAGTTAACATTTTTACAATGAAGTTTTCCTTTTACAAACAAAAAAGCCAGTATAGTAATAATATTTACTACACTGGCATAGCTTTAAAGTTTAGAATTAACCAAAAAACTCAAACAATATTACAGCAGCAGCGCCAATAACCCCAAAGAATCCTGCTATTAAAGCCTTCAATACAGTAATCTTTACAGCATAGCCAAAAAAACCTGCTACCAAATTAAATAGCCACAGCATCAAGGCACCTAAAATGCCATTCCACACAAGTTTAAATGGCAATGACAGAAGCTTTACAACTATAAAAATTAATACAACTCCTACCAATAAAGGCCCCCAAGCGCCCAAACCACTTAAGCCTACACTATTGGATATATCAGACAAGAAATTCATTTTTTCCACTCTTTCTTATATCAAGCTTTAAATAATACGCCTATTTTCTAAAGCTCTCGATAAAGTTACCTCGTCAGCATACTCTAATTCTCCGCCTACAGGTAAACCATGGGCAATTCTACTAACTGTTATACCAGCAGGTTTTAGCAACTGAGCTAAATAGGTTGCCGTAGCTTCTCCCTCAACATTAGAGTTAGTTGCTAAAATAACCTCCGTAATGGATTCACTTTGTAGACGTTGAAATAATTCTCTTATACGTAAATTATCAGGTCCGATACCATCTAAAGGAGATAACACCCCATGTAAAACGTGGTACAAACCTCTATAGCCATGACTACGCTCCATTGCCGCAATGTCTTGAGGCTGCTCTACTACACAGATAGTAAACCTATCCCTATCAGTATCATTGCAAATTTCACAAACTTCGGCATCTGTGAGATTAAAGCACTGCTTACAATAATGAATTTGTTGTTTAGCATTAGTAAGTGCTTGTGCCAATAAGGCAACCTCTTCTGCAGGCATATCCATAACATGATACGCTAGACGCATAGCAGTTTTAGAACCAACACCAGGTAGGCGTCTTAATTGCTCATAGAGATTTGCCAGAGGCCTAATCATACGAGCCATAACATTACATGCCGGGCAGCTTCATACCGCCAGTAATTTTCGCCATTTCCTTTTCAGAGGTTTCATCAATTTGACGCATGCATTCATTAATTGCACTTACAATCATATCCTCCAGCATTTCCATGTCATCAACATCAATAGCTTCAGGATTAATCTTAATAGAATCTAATTCTTTTTTACCAGAAACAACAACGGAAACAGCACCACCACCAACAGAGTTCTCAAATTTGCGAGCCTTCAGTTGTTCTTGCATTTTTACCATATCAGCTTGCATTTTTTGAACCTTTTTCATCATACCTTGCATATTACCCATACCACCAGGAAACATAATAAATCCTCCTTAAATATCGTTTATATTTTTTTTATAGTACCACCAAAAATCTGTGTCGCTTTTTGTAGATTTTGTGGCAAATCATTCGGAGCCTCAGAAAACTCTTTAGCTTCCGATTCATTTATAGTTTTATTTGGTACTGAAGGTTTCACAACTGGCTTCGTCACAGCTTGAGTTTTACTTTTCCCTTCAACCACACATTGCAGTTTTATAGACAACCGTGCTATACGTAAAAGAACCTCTTCAAAAGCTTTCCGATAATCGTCTTTGTTCATACGATCACACTGAAACGCTGATTTAAAAGATACTTCTAATACATTATTATTAAACGCTACAACCTTACCCATCTTTGCGCAAGAAACCATAGCATTCTTCTTTTCATTCTTTAGAATTTCCAAGGCATGTTTCCAATACTCTTCACCCGTTGGAACATCTCCGGAATTATCAGTAGCAACATAGGAAGGAGATTGAGCTTTATAAGCCTCTGGTGCAGCACTTATAACAACCTTAGGTTGTTCTCTTTGAGTGTTTTCTTGCACCTTTTCTATAGTCTTCTCTATTTTTTGAGGTTCATTTTCGAACACTGCACTAGCAATTATACTTGTTTCTT
>JAKSOK010000224.1 GCA_024405615.1 Phascolarctobacterium sp. | reverse complement strand
AGCAATTGCAGGGCCTCCTCACTATCTTTGGCGTGCTTAGCCGTAACATTTTCTATTGTAATCTCACTAAGACGATTAGCTTCACAAAATGCCACACTACGTCTAATTGCAAGTGGTTTTGCTAAATCCGTCATCACTACTTTAATCCCGCTTCTAACAAGTCTTAAAGCAATACCGCTAGCTAAATCACCTGCACCTCGAATTAGAACAAGCATTTGAACTCTCCCTTCAATAAATCTCCCGCAAGAACTGGTTTATCCAAAAGAGTAGCTAATTCTTTGGCGTTCTGCCAATCATTTTCAGAAGATACTTTATTAATGTAAAATCTATCGGCTAAAGCTTCTCTTCTGATCGCTTTAGCAACTAATTCAGGCGTAAGCTTTTCATCCAACTCACACCCAACTAAATCTGCAAATATTTTAGGTCTATGACAAGCATCTCCAAGCTTCTTGCCAATTCCATCCATACCAATTACATAAATTACCTGCACAGTTTCCTCAGGAATAACCGGTTCATAAGTAGCATGTGCTTTTATGGGCAATTGCTTAGAACCATCTGCTTCTACAAGTACATAATCCGCAAGCTTACTAAGCTCAGTAAAACTCATTTGTGGTACCGCAAGCTTTCCCGATTCATGCAAGGATGCTACGCAAAGCAAACTTTTTTTATGCAAAGCCTCACTAATTTCCTCACTAGTCGCATTGAGCAATGTATCACAATAATCTGGCTTGAAAATCTTTGTGGATGTTGCAACAATCACCGAAGCCTCTTGAGCTAATTCCTTGGCCAAATTCATTAGTAAGGTGGTTTTCCCACCACCACCAATAATTGCTGTAATTCCTTTTTGAATTTCTAGTAATTGGTATAATTTATTGCTCATAATTCCAATTCATACATGCCCTGTACTTCGAGGCCTGCTTGTTCTACAGCGCATTTAATTTTCTCTGACTCGGTAAGTTCGGACCGCCAAGCAATACCGCAATCTGCCGAAATTGTCCTAGGAGCAGAAATCAACTTGCCTATGATACTATGCTTTTTACAAAGTTTTTCCATAGCCATAGCATCTGCAGTTGTATGAAAGGTAACTACAAAACGCAAAGTTTTTTCTCTCATTGACAAATTCTCCTTAATGCTTCTAAAGCTAAGTCCACATCAACCTCGCTATTAGCATAACCAAAACTAAATCTAATAGCCCCTTGCTCAACGGTCCCCAAAGCTTGATGCATCCTTGGAGCACAATGGGCTCCACTACGAGTGGAAATATCAAAATCTTCGGCAAGCTCATCAGCAATTTCGCCAGAAGGAATATCCAAATAATTCAAAGCCACTATGGGCGCTCTATCTGAAGAAAAATCACCATAAACCTTTATACCAGGAATTTTCTTAACCTCTTGATAAAACTTACCCATGAGTTTCATTTCATGAACATGGATATTTCCCATACCAATCTCTTCAATAAAATCCAAAGCTGCCAAAAGTCCTGCAATACCATGCGCATTTAAAGTTCCAGCTTCCAGTCGCGTAGGCAATTCTTCAGGCTGCGTCTTTAAATAAGTCTGCACGCCAGTGCCCCCACATTTTAACGGACGAACATCCACACCTTCAGCTATACACATTCCACCTGTTCCTTGAGGTCCTAGCAAGGATTTATGTCCTGTAAAACACAATACAGAAATATGCATGCGTTCCATATCTATAGGAAACGCACCTGCGGTCTGGGACGCATCCACAACGAAAAGTAATTTATGTTCATAAGCAAATTGACCAATGCGTTCAATATCCAAAAGATTACCCGTAAGATTCGAAGCATGGGTGCAAATAATTGCTTTAGTATTTTCTTTTAGATAACGAGGAAAATCATCGTAGTTAATGCAACCTTGAGAATCTGCTTTAAGGAAATCAACTTCTACGCCCTGTTCCTCCAAAGCATAGAGAGGACGTAAAACGGAATTATGTTCCAAATCAGTAGAAATTACATGATCACCAGCAGCCAGTAAACCAAAAATTGCCATATTCAAAGCCTCTGTAGAATTACAGGTAAATACTACATTCTGAGGTTTAGAGCAATTAAAGAGCTTGGCAAGTCTTTCCCTAGTCTCATAAATTGTGCGAGAAGCTCCCATAGCATGACTATGTACTGCTCTTCCGCTATTTCCATAATTTTTCATTGCCTCACAAACAGCATCTATAACACATTTAGGTTTAGGATTCGATGTTGCAGCATTATCTAAATAAATCATAATATAGCAAACCACCATTGTATTTTTGTAAATATAACGCTATCAAAAATTATACCCATTTCCTGCATTTATAGCAAGAAAAATCGTTATTTTCTGTTTAATATAACGTAAACTTATAATACTTACTATGTAATTGGAATAAAATATGTTATTATATAATTGTAGTAATATGTTATCTTGATATTTCTATAAATAAAATCAGTGAGGTTTCTATGCTTACAATTAAAAATTACGTAAGAGCTCAAAGCCTCGAA
>JAKSOK010000223.1 GCA_024405615.1 Phascolarctobacterium sp. | reverse complement strand
GTAGGTGGCGCAAATTCTGAAGGACGGGGAGCTGCTAAAGCAGTTGATGCTATCTTAAACAAAGAAAGTTTAATAAAACAAAAAGGCTATCTGTTTCTGCAGATAGCGTTTTTATTTGACAAACCTAAATTATAGTGTTAACCTTAAAAAGTATTTTGGTTTACAATAAAGAAGGGATATAATGAGTAATTTTTTAAATCTCTCCAGAGGAATTAGTAAATACAATGGTGGAGAGTATGATGGCTATGTAATTGTAAAATTAGAGTGGCAAATTAATGGTAATGTAGTGGATGCAGATGCAGATATTTTAAGAGAACGTACTGGTTACTGCCAAATAAAATCTACTGGTTTTGAGAATAACGAAGAAACTGGTTTTATTATTATAACTTTGCTCGGTGGCAAGATGGATGGCGATGAAGCAACAGGTGTTCCTGTTGCTGAAGATGCTAAAGATTTGGCGAAATTATCATTTAACCAAGCAGAAGTACTAACATATTTAGATGCTGTACAGGATACAAACCCAATTCATAAAGGAGAAGGTGCGATAGTTCCTGGTGGCATGGTTTTAGCAGCATTACAGGATAAAGTTGCAGAGACAATGCCTTGGTTTAAAGATGTTAATGCTAAATACATAGCACACTTTTTAGCTCCAATCGATGTTGGTGAAACATTTACTATTGCGCGAACATCAAAAGGACTTTGTGTATATACCGCAAGGCAGGGAGAATGCATTCGAGTTAGCAAAAAGTTATGAGTTCTTTAAACTGCAAGCAATTTGTAATTAGTGCTTAATTATGAATGCTGAATGATTAAGAGGTTAATATGAATAACGTTTGTATCGTTGGAGGCTTAAGAAGCTTCATTGGCGTGGAAAAGGGTATGTATAAATATTTGACTGCGGAAGAAATTGGCGCAGATGTTTTGAGTGCTCTTTTAGAAAAATACAATATCGAAATAAATGACATTAATGGCATTCTTGTTGGTAATTCCGTGGGTGGTTGTGGCAATCCTGCTCGTCTTTTAACTTTGGAGGCGGGTTTACCCATTGGTATTCCTGCTTTGACTGTGGACACCCAATGTGGTTCCGGTTTGGAAGCTATGGCAATTGCTGCTGCAAAGATTGAAGCGGGTTTGGGTGATTTGTTTGTTGCTGGCGGTGCGGAAAGTTGTTCCACCAAGCCTGTGCGTACAAGAAACGAGAATCATCCTGATTATGTTCAAGATGGTAATAACATATATAATGTCGCAAAATTTGTTCCTGGTACTCCCGATGAACTAACTATGTTTAGGGGAGCTGAGAGAGTTGCTGAAAAATGGAATATGGATAAGGATGAACTGGATGCTTGGGCTTTGCGTAGCCATAAATTGGCAGTGGAGGCGAGGGAAGAAGGTGTTCTAGCAGACATTATTATTGCTCCCGATATGAGAAATAGAGGAGCGAATGTTAATGCTGACGAAACAATTCGCCCTAAAATTTCAGATAGACTTTTAAAACGCTTGCAACCTTTAGTTCCTGGAGGAAAATTTGTTACTGCAGGTAATGCTTGTTTAACTCAGGATGGCGCTGCTTTCGTAATTTTGTGTTCTAAAAAATATGCTAAAGAACATAAATTAAATATTGAAGCAGAGCTTGTTGATGTTATGTCTGTTGGTGTT
The DNA here is from genome assembly GCA_024405615.1 of Phascolarctobacterium sp. Taxonomy (GTDB): domain Bacteria; phylum Bacillota; class Negativicutes; order Acidaminococcales; family Acidaminococcaceae; genus Phascolarctobacterium_A. The sequence goes on along the minus strand of JAKSOK010000223.1, from coordinate 851 downwards.
GATCCTAATTGTAGTCCTGCAAGTACCGTTCCTGTTGTAGAAAAACTGTTAGAACGCAATAATCTCAAGGTTCAAGACATCAGTGCGTGGGAATTCAATGAAGCCTTTGCAGTTATTGATGTTTTAGCTACTAAAGAACTTGGTATTCCCAAAGAACGTTATAATATTTTTGGCGGTGCTATTGCCTACGGGCATCCTTATGGCGCTTCCGGGGGAATTATTACTCTTCATTTATTGAAAGCTTTAAATAAACTTGAGAAAATAAATGGAAATTCTTATGGTGTTTGTTCAATTGCAGCTGCGGGTGGTATTGGTACTGCTTTGTTATTGAGAAAGGTTTAGACTCATGCATTACAAGGATATTATCGCAAAGATTGATAAATCTCGAAAAATGATAACTGAAAAGGGAAGAACTTTGACCTATGGTAATTTTATGGATTTGGTCGAAGCTAAGGAAAAAGAATTGCTTCTTTCCCATCAGAAAGAGGAGAAAACCTTGTGCCTTGTACAAGAGACAACCGTAATTGATGAATTGGTTACTTGGATCGCTTGTCAATCAGTGGGCTTGGTTCCTGCTATTCTTCCTCCCGATGTAAAAAAAGAAAGCATTAAACTTGATGCAATTAATGTTCCTAAAGAAGCATGTATGGCTGTAATGACTTCTGGTACAACTGGTACTCCTAAAGTTCTGTTTAGAACATGTGAGAGTTGGGCAAGTTTCTTTTCTGTTCAGGATGAAGTTTTTCATATTAATGAGAATACAGTATTGTTTACTTCGGGAACTTTATCTTTTACAGGTAATTTAAATCTCTATATGGATTTGTTTGCTTTGGGCGCATCCGTTGTTGCTG
>JAKSOK010000222.1 GCA_024405615.1 Phascolarctobacterium sp. | reverse complement strand
AAAACAATCACAATAGTGATTACATTTGCAGAAGCAAGTATTTTTATTTTGATTACTAACCACGTAAGCAAGCACCAGAAGGGGCTTATTTACGTGGCTTTTTTATTGCTGAACAGGCAAAAATGAAGCTACAGAACAAATTTACGTGTTAGAATCTTTATGAGGAAGGTATAAAATGTCTATGCAAAAAAAATCTGTAGCTCTAGGATTAAGTTTAATTGCCTGCGGTCTCTTAGCAGGGTGTGGTGGTAGCAAAAAAGAAACCTCCATTCCTGAGGTGAAGGTTGCCTGTGTTAACGTGCAGCCTACACTAGATCATACCAACGGGTATGACGGATGGCAGGTTGTACGCTTTGGTATTGGTCAGACTGTTGTAAAATATACAGATGACTGTAAGGTTATCCCCTGGCTGTGCGACTATGAAGGTAATATTTTCACGGTTAAGGAAGGTGTAAAATTTACTGATGGTTCACCTGTAACTGCCAAAGATATTTGTGCTAGCTTTGACAACATTTGTCAAAAACTGCCTCGCGCTAAACATATGATGAGAAATTCTTCCTGGAAGGTTATCGATGATAAACATTTTGAATATAAGGGTAATATTGACATTCTTACAGAACCTGCTTTTGTTATCTTCAAAAACGGACTTTATACTGGCGGCATCATTGAAAGCCATGACCCCAATAAAAGCATCATCTTGCGTAACGGCAAACGTTACATCTTTAACAGGGTTAATGATCCGACTGTTAGAGGTATGGCCTTTAAGAAGGGTGAGGTTGATATTGCCTTGGATGTTCCTCGTGCCTATTACAATGAAAATGTCCAGGAAATTAAAGGCCTGCGCACCATTCGTTCCATCATGAATGTGCGTCCCAACAGAGTTCTAAACGACATCAGCATTCGTAAGGCCCTGGTATATAGCTTAAATATTGAAGATTGGGAAAAGCCTTTACAGGGTATTGTTAAGCCTGGACGTGCATATTCTCCTATTACAAAATCTATCTATAAATATGATTTGGATAAGGCTAAAGCTTTAATAGCTGGCAGAAATGTTACTTTGGATCTGTATTACTGCGGCGGTACCCGCCAAGAGCTGCAAACCATTGCAGAATCTACTCAAAGCCAAGCTGCTCTGGTGGGGATTAACATCAAGCTTAACAATGTAGCCTACGAAAGATTGGTGGAAGTAGCTAACAAGGGGCAATATGACCTTTTGCTAAGCTCAGCTACAAACATTCAAAGCGGCAGCGTAGAAAACTTCTTCCGTATGAACTTTGGCACCGGCTATCATGAAAATGGTACTGGTTATTCCAATCCCGAATTTGACAACGCAAAAACCTATCAGGAGATGCAGGATATTATCGATCGTGACTGCCTTGCAGTGGTTTATGGTTATCCTGTGCGAAATGTAGTCAGCAAGCAAAAGATTGGTAAACTTGGCCCCATAGATTTTTACTATCCTGAATTTTAGAGAAAAATAGTTTATAGCAATACCGTAAAAAATGACTAAAACAATTATGCAATATGAGCAATTAAATAAAGAAATTAACGATTATTGGACTAATCGTGCAACAGGCTACAGTGATGTAAACCAATCTGAGTTACAAGGAATTCAACATCAGGGATGGCAGAAGCTTATTAATGAAGCTATAGAAAACCATTTTGCCGGAAAAACCAGAGGCAAGATAAATGTTTTAGATGTAGGCGCGGGACCCGGATTTTTTTCTATAATCTTAGCTGAATTAGGATACAAGGTAACAGCCTTTGATGCTAATGAAAAGATGCTAGCGCAGGCAAAGCAAAATGCAGGCTTGCTAAAAGAATGTATAACTTTTGTTCAAGGTGACGCACAGGCAATGCCTTTTAGTGGAGATTCTTTTGATATAGTAGCATCAAGAAATCTTACTTGGGTATTACCTAAACCTGATTTAGCTTATAAAGAATGGTGTAGAGTCCTTAAGCCGAGAGGGCTGTTGATAAATTTCGATGCCAACTGGTATAACTATCTTTATGATGAAGATAAGAAAAAATCATATACTGAAGATAGAGAAAATGTTGCAAAGCAAGGCTATGAAGATCATTATCTTACTACAGATATCAATGCTATGGAAAAAATAGCTTTGCAGGTGCCTTTATCGCCTATCGTTAGACCAGCTTGGGATATAGAGGTTCTCAGTAATTGTGGTATAAAAAGCATAAAAGTAAATACAGATATCAATAACAGAGTCCTATCAGAAGTAGAAAAGCTAAACTATGCTTCTTCACCATACTTTATGATTACTGCTGTAAAGCTTTAAAAATTAAACTTATATTTCTGTCTTGAAAGTAAGCAAATTGAATATTATTTCTCATAAGCCATATCTCAATCCGTTTAGGTATGGCTTTTCCTTTGAAATCTATAGCACACAATGACATTGACTGTAAATGGTAACCACAAAAAATCCGAATTTGTAGGCCTGGAGGTATTATTTTGATAGCATCTATTTTGAAAATTCACGGTTCATCCTCTGGTATTACATTTGAT
>JAKSOK010000221.1 GCA_024405615.1 Phascolarctobacterium sp. | reverse complement strand
TCAATATTAGAAGCGTCTACTAAATTAAGAACAGCACCTACCCCGTCCTCTAAAACATAGTTGCGAGATATAACCTCTTCCATTGTATAAGGACTTAAGGAATAAATTCCTGGCAAATCCGTAATGATAACATCATTATGTCCTTTTAATTTACCTTCTTTTTTCTCAACTGTAACACCAGGCCAATTACCAACATATTGATTGGAACCAGTGAGTTCATTAAACATTGTGGTCTTGCCACAGTTCGGATTACCAATTAAAGCAATTTTTGTTTCGTTCATAATACACCAGCTTATTCTTCCATTACAATCCATTCTGCTTCGGATTTACGCAAAGACAATTCATAACCACGTACAGTAATTTCAATAGGATCTCCTAATGGAGCTACCTTGCGAACCATAATGTCAACACCTTTGGTAATCCCCATGTCCATTATTCTACGTTTAATAGCACCTTCACCCATAAGGCGCTTAACTTTACCACCACTACCAACAGCAATATCTTTAAGAGTTTTCATATTGAACAAAGTTACCTTTCTATACTATATGTTATAGCTAACCAATATCGTTTGGTTAGCTATAGCTAATTTATGTATAAAGTTTACCACCGCATTTGTTATTTGTCAATAGCTTCAAACAAAAAAGTTAGCAATATCTAACCGACATCAAATGACTTTTTTCAAGTTTTTATAGTTAAAACAAAAAAGTCAAGACTAAATTTAGCCTTGACTCCACATTTCCCATATAAAACAAAATAGCGCCCCAAATCCGAACAGGGCGCTATTTCGTATGCCTCCACACAGCATACTTCCAGCCATTGTAGTGGGCACCACACCACTACAATATTATTATATCACTTTCACAAACAATATGCAATTTAAAGCTTAGCTTGTTGATCTATAGTTACAGGAATTCTAGGAGCTTCCTTAAGGATCTTAAAACCATAATCCAAAAGCTTTTTAGAATCGGGATAGCTATAATCCCCATCTCTTCTCGGAGAACCCATAACCACAGTATAAAGGCTATGTTCGCCATCTTCGGCATAGCAGACTAAATTACACTGAGCAGCACTTGTATAGCCTGTTTTTACCCCCAAAACTCTTGGGTCCACGCCAATAAACTGGTTTCTATTTCTAAAGCTATGTTCCATATAAGGCGTACTAATATGATATACTGGTGTACGTACAATTTCTCTAAATGCCGGATATTTCATAGCCTCTTTAGTGATAAGATATAAATCTTTAGCAGATACATAGTGCAAATCATGAGTCATCCCATAGGGAGTCATAAAATGAGATTTCAGCCCTAATTCCTGAGCTCTACGATTCATACGTTCCACAAACTTTTCCTGTGTACCATCTAAATACTCAGCTAAAGTATTACAGGAAGCGTTGTCTGATTCAATCAACAGGATATGAAGCAACTGATCAATAGTAAACTTCATGCCAGGAGAAAGCCAGTTAGAATAGTAACCACCATATAAAGCCGTGGCAGAAGAGCTTACGGTAGTTATGTCTTCCAGTTTGCCATTTTCTAAAATCAAAAGAGCGGACATAACCTTTGTTGTACTAGCAGGATGCCAAGGCAACTCAGCATCCTTTTCATAAAGCACCTGACCTGTTTTTCCATCTACGAGAATAGCGCGACGAGCTGTGAGTTGAATGTTAACTTCTTCCTTAGGCGGCAATACTACATATTGCAATACCTCTTCTGGCTTTTTCACCTGTTCTATTTCAACTTCTTCAGTGTTTTTATTACTTTTCTTATGATGTTTACTTGCCTTTTTAACGGATTTAACCTTTTCCTTTTGGGAAATAATTTTTGACTTGGTTATATTAACATTCTCAGGCTCTTGTATTTCCTTAGCCCAAGTTTGACTTGTAAAACTATTTAGAAATAACCCTAAAGCACATACTACTGGTAAAAGCTTTTTCATTCTCATACCCCTTAACTATATTATATGTATATTATAATGCATGCACCGGGCTCAAAGTCAACTAAAAAATAGTAACTATTTAAGTATGATAAAGTTAATTTGTTATAATAGAAAACAAAAAACCCGCAGGTAAAACCTGCGGGTAATGTTTGCAATTTGTTCTCGTAATCGGTAACCCGAAGATTAACGTTTGGAGAATTGGCTTGCTTTACGAGCTTTCTTTAAGCCGTATTTACGACGTTCTTTTTCGCGCGGATCGCGAGTTAAGAAGCCAGCTTTTTTCAGAGCGGAACGCAGTTCTGCGTCAACTTTCAGCAGAGCGCGAGAAATGCCATGACGGATTGCGCCAGCTTGGCCAGAGAAGCCACCGCCACATACGTTAACCAGTACGTCATATTTGCCTTTGGTTTCGGTTAATTCCAGAGGTTGGTTAACGATTAATTCCATAGTCTTCAGACCGAAATAATTTTTCAGTTCACGGCCGTTAATAACGATGTTGCCTTCGCCAGGAACCAGACGAACGCGAGCAACGGAAGATTTACGACGACCGGTTGCATTATAAGTAACTACTGCCATTTATATTCCCTCCCGATCTTATCTTACGT
>JAKSOK010000220.1 GCA_024405615.1 Phascolarctobacterium sp. | reverse complement strand
TTCGCAAGAATCACGTTCTTCGCTTGAATGAAGGTCGTTGCAATGCTTTAAACGGATTCTTCATGATGGAACTTTTGATTAACATGAAGCGTGTTGCTGATCATGCGAAAAATATTGCTCAACTTGTACAAGGTACATTCTAGAATTATAATAACCAGTATGCAAATGATATATCCCTTGTCAAGTAGACACTTGAAATATTTAAAGATTTTTTAAAATTAAACCGACTTTTAACACTAGATTGTTTTCTACTGTTAGAAGTCGGTTATTTGTTTCATAATTTTGCTCAAAAAGTCTTTTCGGGGGGGACAGCCGTGTTATAATAAAAGCATAAAGGGCTCGTTTATGCCCAATAGAGTTTTTATTATAAGGAGAGATATATTATGAAAAACATAAACAAGGCTTTGGCTATGGCAGTTATGATGAGCGTGTTCTGTGGTAGTGCGTATGCAGAAACTCCTGCATCACAAGAATGGGTAGCAGCACATTTTGCTGAATTGGGAGAAGCTAGTGATAGCCAAAGTTTGGCAATTGGTACAATGTCAGATGCAGGTACTTCAGGTACCGCTGTTGGTTCTTATGCTAAAGCTACTGGTTCTGTAAGTACTGCATTCGGCAGGAATAGTGAAGCTATTAATGGTTTTACTGCTGCATTTGGTCATAGTGCAAAAGCTACGGGACCTTTAAGCTCATCATTTGGATATTATGCTCAAGCAACTGCTAAAAGCAGTGTTGCATTAGGCTATTGGTCGGTAGCAACAGAAGAAAATACAGTTTCTGTTGGTGGTGGTGTTGCTGGATTAAGGCGCATTGTCAACGTTGCTGAAGGTGAAAACGATACCGATGCAGTTAACAAAAAACAAATGGAAGAAGCTGATGCAGATACTCTGAAGAAGGCTAACGAATACACTGACCAAGAGATTGCTAAAATTTCTGGTGGTGCTTCCTCTGAAGCTCTTGAAAAATTAGACAATAAAATCAACCAAACCAACGATCGTGTAGACCGTGTTGGTGCTACTGCAGCTGCTTTGGCGGGCATTCATTATCAACCTATGGCAAAAGGCCAATCTCAAGTAGCAGTTGGTATGGGCGGTTATAAAGGTAAGAAAGCTACCGCTCTAGGCTTAGCATACCAAATCAGCGACCGTATTAGCGGTTCTGTTGCTGGCGCAGCTAACGGTTCTGAGCACATGTTCAACGTAGGCTTCAACTATCTGTTCGGTCAACATTCCGACAAGGACATTGCTCAATGTGCTGCAGTTCCTGGTTCTGTAAGCCTGAAGGAAGCTGAATTACAATCTCAAGTTGATTCTTTGAAAGCGGATAACGCTTCTATGAAAGCAGAAATTGCTGAATTAAAAGCAATGGTAAAAGCTTTAGCAGCAAAATAATAATAAACATCGGTACATCTCAAAGCTAAAATCTATGGTCGCGGCCGTAGGTTTTAGCTTTTCTTTTTCTAAAGATATTAAATTTACATGCCTTTATACTATTTGTTTTAAAGCTCTCTGTCTCTTTTCTTCTATATTCTTCATATACTTAAGATACCTATTAGCTTTTTTAATAGGGTATACAATGGGGGTTGGGGTATTTAAAGCTTCAGCTCTAACTTGTCCACAAGTTTTACCTTTAAATCTCTTTTGAGGATAAAGATTGACGTAATAATCAAGAGTTCCGTATATTGCTTCAAGCATCTCCTCTTTAGTCTTTATGTTAGGATATAGGACAAACAGGATGTCTTTAAACAGGCCCTGGAAACTTTCACAAGGGCCATTGTCGATACATCTAGATATACGTGACATAGATTGCGTCATACCATAGCCTTTAAGCTTAGCTTGAAATGTTTTTCTGGTATATTGAAAACCTCTGTCACTATGATATAAAGGTGTAGCATTTGGATAATTGTTATGAGCATTCTCTAAAGCGCTATTGGTTAGATCTACATCATTTCTATAACCAACAGAAAAGCCTACAGGATAACGGTCGTATAAGTCTAAAACAGGACTTATATATAATTTCTCACCAGTTGCTGGTACTTTTATTTCCGTTACATCGGTACACCACTTCTCATTAGGCTTAGTTGCATTAAAATCTCGTTTTAAGACGTTTTCAGCCGTTGTTTCTGGTGTAGATTTAGTATAAACATAGGTACTGTGTCGCCTAAAAGAAGATCGAATATTATTTATGCACATTAATCTGTAAACTCTATTGTGACCACATGTAAAGTTATAGGTGTTCCTTAAGACTAAAAACATATTCATTGCGCCGAATAATGAGTTATTACTGTCGGCAATCGCTTTAATTTGTGCTAAAATGCGAGCATCTTCTTTTTCTTTAGCAGATTCTTTCTTGTTAAGCCATTTGTAATAAGCTGCTCTAGATATACCAAGGCAGTTACACATAAAAGATATAGTCCAGCTTTTATCTTCTTCGTGAAGTTGTTTTATTATTTTATAGTCCATAATTCTATTATATTTGTTATAATAGGCTATTTTTGATTTAGTAAGTCTATTGACCACATCCTTTCTAGCTCCTCGACTTTTTTTAATAGAGTATATTCCCTTATCA
>JAKSOK010000022.1 GCA_024405615.1 Phascolarctobacterium sp. | reverse complement strand
GTGTTTTTACTAAAGGCGGCAGGGGCTTTTGTAACTTCTTGTGTCCGGTAGGAGCAATGCTCAATTTAATGCATAGAGTTGGAAGCTACTTTTCCTTTACCTTACGCATGAATATTGATGATAATAAATGTATTGCTTGTGGTAAGTGTACAGCTCTTTGCCCCATGCGCGCTATTAAAATTAATGAAAATAAAGCGAAAATAAATATTGATAACTGTAACTGTTGTGGTGTGTGCGAACATAATTGTCCTGCTAAAGCAATAAAATATGGGAGGAAAAGAACATGAAAACTCAAATGATAACCTTTTTTTGTTCTATGGGGATTCCCATTAGTGCCTTAGCAACTCAGAGCAGATGTACAGGCATTTGTGGAAACTGCCAATTAACTTGTTTTCCGGGCATATTCGCTCTAATATTATTAGCTGGCAAATATACGTATGGCAAGTATTTCAAGAGGGTAAAAGAGATATGAATTATTTTAAGAAAGTTTTTTTGTTTATACTGGGTGTGGTGTTTATCCTATCTCTTGCTTACTCTAATAGCTTTAATAGAGGTGACTACAACACTAAGCGCTTAGTTTTAAAAAAAGGTTCTACTGTTAATTATTTAATTGACCTTCGTAAAGAAGGGTTCATAAAAAGAATTCTCCAACCACAAACCTATAGCTCTTATTTGCGAGTTAATCTCGAAGAAGCTGCGCAACTTCAATGTAAGGCAGAAACAAAGGATATGCAAATATATTTGTCACAAGGTTCCAAAAAGGGGCTATGGCCAGAGCTTAAAGAAAACATGATTTTAAAGAGCAACAATAATAGACTCATAAAGACCCAGAATGTTATGGTTAGAGCAGAGAAGAATATTATACCAATTAACGTAGAAATTAAACTTAATGATGATGTTAAAGCTGATTCTTGCGAAGGGAATTTGGTTTTTACTGAAAAAGGTAAGTTGTACGGCATAATAAAAATAACAGTGCTAAGGTCTTAGGAGAGGATTATCAAGCTCTTTTGCTTGACTGTATTACTACTATATAGTTTATACTGTCATCTATAATGGGGTAATTGTGGAACAATGACGTAATTTTTATAGGTGATACCATGTTAAAGCAATTTTTAAAATTTTATAAACCATATAGAATTATCTTTTGGGGAGTTGTTGCTGGTTCTTGCCTTATGGCAGTGCTGGATTTAATATTCCCAATTTTAGTTCGTAGAATGTTGGATATAGAGCTTCCAGAGGGCAATATGCAGGGAATAATGCTTATTGCCCTTGCTTTGTTTCTTTTATATCTAGTTAATTTTGCGTTGATTTATGCAATTAACTATTATGGACATGTCATGAGTGCAGGTATTGAACATGACATGCGCAAAGCATTATTTGCACATCTAGAAAAACAATCCTATCGCTTTTTTGATAATAATAAGACTGGACAATTGCTGTCTAGAATAACAAGTGATATAGCTGAAGTAAGTGAATTAACTTTTAGAGGTCCTAATGACCTCTTTGTTTGTAGTATAAGTATGACAGGCACATTGGCAATACTTATCTATATGAATTCACTTTTAGGCAGTATTATTAGCGTGCTTTTATTGGGGAAGGCTGTTCATTCTGTATATATTAATAAAAAAATGAAACAGCTCTTTCGCCAAAGTCGCGTAAAATCTGCAGCTGTTTCAGCTCAAGCTGAGGAAACCTTAAGTGGTATTCGTTTGGTAAAGGCATTCGCTAACGAAGAATTGGAACTAGAGCGTTTTACGGAAAAAAGCTGGGATTTATTTTCTACCAGAAAGAAATCTTTTAATCTCTTATCCTATTTTTCTGGAAGTATTAGCTTCTTTACTAATGTGACTAATATTTTAGTATTAGCGGTTGGTGGTTATTTGATTTCTGTTCAACAGCTAAAATTTAGCGATTTTGTTGCCTATTTTCTGTATGTAAATCTTTTCATGAAACCCATTTTACGTTTAATGGTATTTACGGAAATGTATCAGAAGGGTATGGCTGGTTTTCAACGTTTTAATGAACTTATGGAACTAAAGCCTGAAATAGAAGATCTGCCTAATGCTATTTGTGAAGGAAATATTCGTGGTGAGTTAGTATTTGAGGACGTTAGTTTTGGCTATTTAGAAAATAAATATGTCTTACATAATTTTAGTTTAACCATAAAACCAGGTGAAAAAGTTGCTTTTGTTGGTACCACTGGTGCAGGAAAGACAACACTAGCACACTTATTATTGAGATTTTATGAACCACAAAAAGGTTCTATTAAGCTGGACGGAATTGACATTAAAGAATATAGTCAAGCTTTCCTGCATAATAATATTGGGCTAGTTCAGCAGGATGTATTTTTATTTTCTGATTCCGTTAAATATAACGTGGCTTATGGTAAACAGGAGGCAACTCAGACTGAAATTGTAGCAGCAAGTGAGCTTGCTGCAGCGGATGAATTTATTCAGGAATTGCCAGATGGATATGAAACAGAAATAGGAGAACGAGGCGTTAAACTAAGTGGTGGTCAAAAGCAGAGAATTGCTATAGCACGTGCGTTTTTAAAGAATCCTCCTATTTTAGTTTTAGATGAAGCTACTTCCGCTCTGGATATGAAAACGGAGAAAAAGGTTCAGGCTTCTTTAGATCGTCTTGCTGAAAATAGAACTACTTTAATAATTGCTCATCGTTTATCTACGATAATGAATGCAGATAAAATCATAGTATTACAAAACGGTGAGATTGTTGAGCAGGGTAAACATCAAGAATTGTTGGAGAAGAATGGTGTATATAAGCGCTTATATACTTCTAGCCAAGAATAGCTTATATATTTTTTGTAGAGGATTGTATATGAAAAGAATTTTTAGCTTACTGCTAGTATTATTATGTTATCTGCAAATAGGATTTGCAGAAAATCAACTTAAGGCTATTTATCCTTTTAACATGAATCAAAAAGTTGTTAATGAGGTTAAAGGGAATACTACTTTGCCACTTTATCTTGAAATATTTACAAGTGACATACCTAAAGGTCAAGATGTTCAAGTTAGTGTAGAACTTCCGAAGGATTTTACGGCATTGCCAGTACACGGATGGGAAAAACTAGGTAGTGATAATACAATAGCAACGACATGGAAACTCCCTTCCGATTTTGGTAGGAATTTTGATTTAGTCTATCTTCAGGCTCAAGAAACTGCTGTAAGTGGAGAAAAATATATAAAAATTAAAGCTACAGCACAGGATTGGCAGCTAAAAAAAGATTTGAAGTTTAAATTTGTTGCAGAACAAGTAAAGCAGAATACAAAGAAATCGGAAAAACAACTGCAGAGCGGGGAAGTTGTTTCCAAAAAGAGAAAAAAAGTTGATAAGTCTAAGTTCAATTGGTATATACAATCTATCGTTCTGCCCGTAGATAGTATGGGAATCAAAGATGATAAGGTTGCTGATGGCGTTATATACATCAAGGATACCTCATTAGAGAGCTTTCGCAATAGGATGATGGGCGGTGGTGCTACCAACTGGTCCGCTGTTTTTGCACATCCAGCATGCCATTTGCTATTAGAAATGCGAAATCCTCAAAGTGACGTTCGTGTTCTAAAATTTGAAGCTGAGCTGATTGATAAAGCAACTGGTAAAAAAGTACCGGGACTCTGCACTTCTGGCAAGGTGAATTTGGAAAATAACGAAGGTTGGGCTGGCCAAACTGGTAGTACCGATAGTTCAACAGCATTAATTTCCTTAGATGGCAAAAAAGCACAAAGCTTTATATTACCGATTTATGTAGATTATCTGAACATTCTTGAAGGTAACTATAGTTTAAGGGTTACTGTTTCCGGTAATGGTCAGGTAAAGATAACAGAGCTACCAGTTAATATAACGAAGAAACATAACATTGGTTTAGCTATGGTAGGCTTAGCTATGCTGGCCTTTGTAATAGTTGTGCTTTTTAGCGGAAAAATTAAAAATTGCATTTATTTAGTTGGTGCTAAAGGTGCAATAACTATTGCTTTGTTTGCTGCTATTGCTTTTGGTGGTATAACCTTACCGACAACTATCTTAGGTGATTTTCTGCATGTCTTTTTAGGACCTTTCTCAGGATTGATTACAGGTGTTTTAAGCGGCATTCTTCAATATTTATTGATAGTATCCTTGGTTGTTTTGTACCGCAAGCCTGGAGTTTTGGCTTTAATGTTCATTGTTAGATACATTTTGTCGGGTTTAATGTTTGGACATTTTACACCTATTAGTATTTTAAGCTGTTGTGTAAATATAGTAATCCTGGAAAGCCTTTTAAACTTTAGTGGCTTTTATGGAAAAAAAGACTTAACCACTAAATATATGTTAGCTATTTCTGTAGCTTTAGGTATTGCAGATGCTTGCATAACTTTTATAAATTTAGAGCAATTGATGTTTTTCTATCGTTTATACTATGCAGATTGGTATTTGGCGTTATATATGATTATTAATGGATTTTTATATAGTAGCATTGGGGCATGGTGTGGCTTTAAAACTGGTAGTAAATTACGTCAGGTAATGGGGGAATAAAGAATGTTAAAAGTTCATAATTTGTTTTACCGTTATCAAAGTCGCAAAGCTTTTACGCTTCAAGATGTTAATTTAACAATTAAGCCAGGTGAAATGCTCTTATTAGCAGGTAGAAGTGGTTGCGGAAAATCTACTTTAATAAAGGCTATAAGTGGGCTTTTGGGAGATGGAGAACAAGGTGAATTAAAGGGTTCCATTATTTTAGATGGGGAAGATATTACTTTAGCTTCTCCAGAACACATTGGTATGCTTGTAGGTACTGTTTATCAATCTCCTGATGATCAGCTGTTTGCTATGACAGTTTATGATGAGGTTGCTTTCGCTTTAGAAAATCGCGGCTTTCCCGATGCTGAAATAAAAGTTCAGGTTAGAGAAACACTCCAAAGAGTTGGTCTTGAAGCATTAGAACACAATAGCATTCATCAGCTTAGTGGTGGTCAACGTCAACGCTTAGCTTTAGCATCTATTTTAGTAACGAAACCTAAACTGTTGATTTTAGATGAACCGGTTAGTCAGATGAATCCTGCTGGTGTAAAAGAATTCATGGACCTTTTAGTACAACTAAATCAAGAAGCAGGTATTGCAGTGTTAATGATAGAGCATAGGGTTAATGAGCTTTATCAGTATTTTTCACGCTTAGCAGTTATGCGTCAGGGAACTATTATTTATGACGGTGCCATGGAAAAGGTTTGGAGTTTTCTTGCTAAAATGGAGCAGGAGGAAGCAACAGGCATTCGTGAACCCCAGACTGTAAAATTATGTAAGCAATTAGGCCTAAGTGAAATCTTAGCGGATAAGGAAAAGGTAGTTGACCTTATACTTCAAGAGAGAAATCTTGAAAGTTTAATAGAGGAAAAGCTGATATCAAAAGCGACCTCTGAACAAGTTAAATTAGAAAATGTTCAGTATACCTATGCAGGCATGAAAGAACCGACCTTACCAGATTTGAGCTTTAGCCTTTTTACCCATCAAATTACAGCTTTAATGGGATTTAACGGAGCAGGAAAAAGTACTTTGCTCAATTTATTAGGAGGCTTAACTAAACCAAATAAAGGAAAAATAACCTTAGGTGGTATAGATTTAAAACAACAGTTAAATAAAATTGGTTACTTGCGTCAAGAACCTGATCTAATGCTTTTAGCTGATTCTGTGGAAGAGGAGCTTAGCTGGAAAAATCCTGGTTTAAGTGCAGAGGAGAGAATCTCTTTCTTGGAGAAACTACATCTAACTGAGTACGCTAAGGATTTCCCTTTGGCATTAAGCAAGGGGCAACGTTTAAGAGTTGTTTTAGGTGCAATGCTCGCTAAAAAACCACAGCTATTATTATTGGATGAACCGACTACAGGTCAAGATGAAGAATGCTTAAAGGAAATTCAAGGTCTGCTCCTAGATTATAAGCGTCAGGGCGGAAGTATTTTTATATGTACTCATGATGTTGAACTTGCATCTAATATTGCTGATAGAGTAATTGTATTGCAGCAAGGTAAAATTGTTGCAGATGCTGAGGCTAAGAACATTTTGACTAATGCAGCAATTTTAAATAGTAGTGGATTAAGCGTACCGCCAATGTTGACTCTAAGTGAGGCTTTAGGTATTCCTAAATGTATTACTGTAGAGGAGGTGAGTGCTTATGTCCGTTAGACAGCTTTGGGAAGGCTCGGATGCAGCCTCCTGGACACAAAAGCTTACTGGTCATACTAAACTAATTATTCTTTTCTCTTTTGCAGTTTTAACAATAACTATTGATAATCCTAGAAGCTTATTTATACTTTTCACAACTACTTTGCTTTTACATGTTTTAGCTAAAACTTCACTTTATAAATGGCGTGCTTTAGCTGTTTTATTGTTGTTAAGCTTATGGGGATCAATGTTCAGTCAAGCTTTGTTCTTTGCACAAACTCCAAGAACACCGTTGTTTGTTCTTATTAGTCCGGAAATGCAGTTTTTAGGACCACTAACGGGAGGCCTTTATGTATATCGCGAGGGTATTCTTTATGGTGCTGTTCAAGGCTTACGTTCAGCAAGCATGATGAGTTTAGGGTTGCTAGTTTGCTGGACAAGTGATCCTAGACAGTTGCTTCAAGCTCTTATGCATTGGAATTTACCACCTCAAACAGCTTTTATGCTAGTTACAGCTATTCGTTTCTTACCGGTATTAGCCGCTGAAACAGGAGAGGTTATTACAGCACTTCAATTGCGTAGTGATTCACAAAATGGTAGAAGCTCGGTTATACGGCATTTACCGTATATTGCTAAACCATTATTAGCTCGTTGCTTAAGAAGGGCTCAGACATTAGCCTTGTCTGTTATTAGTAGGGGATTTTTTAGCGCTTCTGCTAGAAGCCTAAGTGGAAAATGGCCGGGAAAAGAAAAACTGTTTTGTGGCTGCTTAATTTTATTAACTATATGTATCGTAGTAAGTAAGATTATGTACTTAGTTTCAGAACAAGGGTTGTATATTGGTGCCTTGAGGCAGATTTACGATATAACCAAGTTATATCTATGAGGATAAAATGAGTAAAATAAAAGGAACTTTAGCTATTATTATTTTATGTATTTCCTGGTGTGTACTCTATTGGTTAACTGGCAGTAGGACTCCCTGGAATATAGTAGAAATCAATAATAGCTCAGGGATAAGTATTCATTTAGGGGATATACCTATAGAAAATTATGATCGCATGGGGTTTACTAAGGCTATAGTACGTTACGTGGCTAGTGAAGATGCATGGCTTGTTGGTACGGAAAAAGGTGAGCTTTTTCTAATTAACAACGAAGGCAAACAGCTGTGGAAACGTAGTCTTGGCATTGGTAAGTTTATTGCAGTATCTTTATCAAGTGATGCGCGCTACGGCTATGTTGGAGAACAAAGTGCTGAAGGTAATCTGTATTGCTTTGATATGCACACAGGTGATTTGAAATGGAAAAAGTCAGCAGTAGCATATGTTGGTGCTGATGCAAGTATGCGTTCATTCCCTAGCATTGTGCATATTGTCAACGACAAGGATAGCAATGTTTATGTAAATATGTATCGTTTTGTTACCTCTAAAACTGGTAAAAGAGGGTATCTAGCTCGCATGGTAAGCTTTACCCAAGAGGGCAAGCTAAGATGGCAATATCCAGCAGAAGAAACCATGGATAGCTGGATAAACTGGTGTGATGTTAGCGATGCTAGTAAGAGAGCAGTTTTATCTACTTCAGCATATGACTTTAGGGATAACATGAAATATAAGGATACCATGTATATCCTTGATAAAAATTCAGGTAAATTAATTAATTCAGTACATGTGCCAGCAGTATCGCCCTATGATAATACCGTAATGAGAGGCAGTCCTAATTTCAGCAGTGATGGAGAATATTTAGCTGCTTGTCCTAGTGATGGTAGAGGTATGCTTTTTGATAAAAATGGTAATACTCTCTGGAGTAGAGGTATTTCCAGACCGACGACCATTGATACCTCTGTTATTAATGCTTCTGGTCGAGATGGTTATGTACGCAAGGAAGGCGTACTCTTCACAACTATTGCTACCTTTAATAAAGAGAACTGGCAGTTACCGACACCTGTAGAACATCCTAGCAGCAATAGTCTTTTTTGCTTTGGCTTAGATGGTAAATTTAAATATCAATATCAAGCAAAAGGAACTATGGAGGCACAAGCCTTTAGTGACAATGGGCTTATCGCCTGTGCTATAGGTCGTAATGTGCGGACCCATGACTATAGCTGTCATGGTGCACTTGTTATTAACCTTGCAGATGGAAAACAGTATAAGATGTTTTCTACAGATGGTCCCGTACAAGCCATTGATATTTCTCCAAATGGGGAGCTTGTTGCAGGTGTTGAGGCACCAGCTTTAACACCTCAAGGTAAAATTATCGGTGCACATAGATTACATATTTGGCGACTTTCTAAAAAATAATTGTGAAATGTTAATAATACCTAATATAATTTTAAGAAATAGTATTCAATCCTTATAACAAAAATAATTATTTTCGGTTTTGCTATTGGCAATTATTCTTATTTATGTTATAATCAGTAATATATTATGGGGGACAAGTTTGTCCATTTTGGTAAGAAATTTGCACGGTCCCGCCGCTGTGAGAGTTTTAAACTCGAGTCAGACGCCATTCCCATGATGAGCAATGTTCCACGAGCGATGGAGTCGGCCATAAACTAATACTGGTGAGTGAGTGTTGGTGTATAAGTGTGACTAAAAGACTTTCGTGGGACAGCGAAAGTCTTTTCTTATTATTGAGAGCTTTTCTTAATTAGAAATTTTAAGCATGAAGGAGCCTGCGTTGTGGAAGAATTTCAATTTTCCCAGGGTAAGAACCTGCGTTGTGGTTATACGACTGGTAGCTGTGCAACTGCAGCTTCCAAGGCCGCTGTAACTATGTTATTTAGCGGTAAAAGAGTAGAATGTGTGCGAATCGATACTCCTAAGGGAATCACCTTAAATTTGGAGCCTTTAGAAGTGGACATGCACGAGGATTATGTTAGCTGTGCTATTCGTAAGGATAGTGGCGATGATCCCGATGATACCCATGGTATTTTAGTTTATGCCAAAGTTGAAAAGACCGATGGTGATGGCATTGAACTTTGTGGTGGTGTTGGAGTAGGTCAAGTTACTAAGCCAGGTTTGGCTTGCGCTGTTGGTGGGCCTGCTATTAATCCTACACCTCGCAAAATGATTACCACCGAGGTTGGTAATGTGATGAAGGAATACGGCTACACAGGTGGCCTCAAAGTTACAATTTCCATGCCTGCAGGTGTAGAAATAGCGAAAAAAACCTTTAATCCTCGCTTGGGTATTGTTGGTGGCTTATCGGTTTTAGGTACCAGTGGTATCGTAGAACCTATGAGTGAAAAAGCGTTGATTGAAACCATGTATGTGGAAATCAATGCCCAAAAGGCCAAAGGCAACAAAAATCTCTTGGTATTCTTCGGAAATTATGGCGAAGATTTCACTCGTGATGTGATGAAGCTGAAGCTTGAGGATGCAGTAACCTGCAGTAACTTTGTTGGTGAGCTTCTTGATTACGCAGTGTTCTGTGGTTTTGAAACCTTACTTATTATTGGTCATAGTGGTAAGTTGGTTAAGCTGAGCCAAGGTGTCATGAACACCCACTCCAAGTACGCAGATTGTCGTACTGAGCTCATGGCTTTACAGGCTATGTTCCACGGAGCAAGTCCAGAGGTTGGTAAAGAGATTTATAAATGTTTGACCACTGATGAGGTTACCAAGGTTTTACAACGTGAGGGCTTATTTGATGTAGTAATCCAAGAGGTTGTAGACAAGATTGATTACTACATGCAGCATCGCGTCCATGGCAAGATTAAAACTGGCGCATTGATGTTCTCAAACGTTTATGGTATTTTAGGGCGTACAAAATATGCCGATGAACTGATTAAGCTGCATCAATAGTTAAATATGAATTGATAAACAATTCTGTTATAAAGGAGTAGAGGAATGAAAGGTAAACTTTATAGTGTTGGTATTGGTCCTGGTGATCCGGAGCTTTTAACCCTAAAAGCTGTACGTCTTCTGAAAGAATGTGACGTTGTGGCCATCGCCGAAGGTGATAACGGTATTTTAACTGCTAAAAGTATCGTTAATCAAGTAGTTGATCTTGATAAAAAAGAACAACTGATGGTATTCATGCCCATGACTAAAGATATGGCAGTTATGGATGCTGCCCATCGTAAAGGTGCAGATGATATTGAAGCTTTGTTGGATCAAGGTAAAAATGTTGTTTTCATCACTTTAGGTTGTCCTACTGTATATGCAACCTGTATTTATGTACATAAATTAGTATTGAAGGATGGCTATGAAGCTGAGCTTGTAGCAGGTGTAACATCTATTTGTGCCGTTGCTGCTCGTTTGAATGTTTCTCTTTGCGAACGTAGCGAACCTTTAATTATATTACCTGGCAGCTATAAGGAATCTACTAAATTCCTCGATGGCCCTGGCAACAAAGTTCTTATGAAATCTGCTAGCGAAATTGGTCGCGTACGTGATGAGCTTCGTGAGCGTGGTTTAATTAAAAATTCCGGTATGGTTGAACGTTGCGGTTTACCCGGTGAACGCGTTTATAAAAACCTGGAAGAAATTGATGAAAAGAGTAGCTATTTCTCTGTAATTCTAGTAAAAGAAAAGGAGTTTGACAAATAATGATTTACTTTATTGGTGCTGGCCCTGGTGCTGAAGATTTAATTACTGTAAGAGGCAAAACTTTATTGGAACAAGCAGACCTGATTATTTATGCAGGTTCTCTGGTTAACCCTGGTCTGTTAAAATATGCTAAACCTGAATGTGTTATTATGAACAGTGCTCATATGACCTTAGAAGAGGTTATTGCAGCTATGGTTCCTGCTGCTCAAGCAGGCAAACTGGTTGTTCGTCTGCACACTGGTGACCCCTCTGTTTACGGTGCTCATCGTGAACAAATCGACTTGCTGCGTGGCTATGACCTGGACTTCGAAATCGTTCCTGGCGTAAGCTCCTTCTGCGCTGCAGCAGCTGCTCTGAAAGCAGAATACACTCTGCCTAATATCAGCCAATCCGTAATCATTACTCGTATGGAAGGTCGTACTCCCGTACCTAGCCGTCAAAAGATTGCTGATTATGCTCAACATAAAGCTACTATGGTTATTTTCCTGAGCTCCGGCATGCTGGAAAAACTTAGCGAAGAACTGATTAAAGGTGGCTACAAAGCTGATACTCCGGCTGCTATCGTTTACAAGGCTTCCTGGCCTGATGAAAAGGTTGTTAAATGCACCGTTGGTACCCTGGCTGAATCCGCTGCTCAATATGGTATCAATAAGACTGCTCTGATTACTGTTGGCGGCTTCCTGGGCAATGAATATGATCGTAGTGAATTGTACAATCCTACCTTCGCTCATGGCTTCCGTGCTGCAGATCCTTCCAAACTGGACTTAAAGCCTGAAACTAAATAAGTATTGGAGATTTTCCTTACATTTAACAGGGAAGTGCTCCCCTTAGTAGGAGGGCAATAGTAATATGAATAATAATTTGAAAGCAGCCGTTTTCTCTTTTACTAAAAGAGGTACGGAGCTTGGCAAAAAGGTAGCAGCTTTTTTGCAGGGGATTGAGTATGAGCCTATTCTATGGACTTTGCCCAAATATGCAGATGATGTGGATGAAGCTTGTCTCAATAACGCTGATGTGATTGCCATGGGATATCCTTGTGATTACCATCAGGTAGTTGCAGAGGCTATGCAAAAATGTCAAGCCTTGGTCTTTATAGGTGCTACTGGCATTTGTATTAGGGCCATAGCTCCTCATTTGCGAGATAAAACCGTGGACCCGGCTATTATTTCATTAGATGAGAGAGCAAACTTTGTTATTCCGCTTATTGCAGGACATATTGGTGGTGCTAATGAGCTGTCTAGACATTTGGCGGAGGCAGTTGGTGCTATAGCTTGTGTTACTACTGCAACAGACGTGAATGGTCTATTTGCAGTAGATGAATGGGCTGCTCGCAATAACATAGCTTTGGGCAATATGAAGGCCGCAAAGGATGTTGCTACTGCTTTGGTAAATGGGGAAGAGGTTGGACTAGTTACAGATGATGCTGTCATTATAGAAGGAAAACTTCCTAAACAGGTAGTTTGGGGAGAAAATCCAGCTGTAGGTATGGCTTTGTCTGTATATGATAATACTGCTCCCTTTGAAACTACTTTGCAACTGTTTCCTAAAATCGTTCATTTAGGTATAGGTTGCAAGCGAAATACTCCTTTAGAAAAAATAGAGGCTTTGGTTTTGATGGTTATGCAGGAGCTACATATTGATATGCGCAGTGTTGTGGCTATCGCTTCTGTAGACCTGAAAAAGGACGAAGCAGGACTATTGGCTTTTGCTAAAAAATATGGTTTAGCAGCACATTTTTACACAGCTGATGAGCTAAATGCCGTTGAAGGGGACTTTTCTGTTTCTCCCTTAGTACAGCGCGTTGTAGGAGTTGGAAATGTGTGTGAGCGCAGTGCTGTTAAGGACAGCAATTATGGCAAGGTAATCTTACATAAAACAAGCCTTAATGGTGTAACCTGTGCTATTGCTGTTGAAAATATTACTCTAGATTTTTCTAAAACTGGTTTACGTAAATAATTGTGCTTATTTTAAGAATAAGAATTCACGAATTACAAGATAAAGAAGTACATCTGTGCTTCGTAAACAATTATCCTAATTTAGATGGAGGTATCTTTAATGGGTAAAATTTATGTTATCGGCTTAGGCCCTGGTGGCGTTGAGCAAATGACTAAAAGAGCTTATGATGCATTGGAAGCTTGCGATGTTATCACTGGCTATAACGTATATATTGATTTGATTAAAGAAGAATTCAAACATAAGAATTTGAAAGCAAACGGCATGCGCAAAGAGGTTGACCGTTGCAAATGGACTTTAGAGGAAGCTTTGAAGGGTCAAACTGTTGCAATCATTTCCTCTGGTGACGCTGGTGTTTATGGCATGGCCGGCATTATGTGCCAAGTTGCTGCTGAACATCCGGAAATCGAAATCGAGGTTGTTCCTGGTATTACCGCAGCTTGCTCCGGTGCAGCTGTTTTAGGTGCACCCTTAATTGCTGACTTCTGCCTGATTTCCTTAAGCGATCTTCTGACTCCTTGGGAAAAAATCGAAAAACGTTTGGACTGTGCTTCTAAGGGCGATTTCTGCATTGCTCTATACAATCCTTCTAGCCATAAACGTCATGATTATCTGCAAAAAGCTTGCGATATCATGCTGAAAAACCAACCTGGTACTATTCCTGCAGGTATCGTTCGTAACATTGGCCGTGAAGGTCAAGATTATGAACTGACCACTTTGGCTGAATTACGCGATAAACAAGTAGACATGTTCTCTACCGTTATTATCGGTAATAGCCAATCTCAAATTATCAACGGCCGTATTGTAACCCCTCGTGGTTATAAACTGCAATGAGACCCGTTTTATGGTTAATAGGTGGTACTAGTGAAGGTCGTTCTCTGATTAAGGAATTAGCTGGCTATCCTATAGACCTATATGTTTCCGTTGCTACTGATTATGGTGCTAGTCTTATAGAAGCTCAGGATAATGTAACAGTTATGGCTGAGCGTATGGATTTAGCTGCTATGCGTGCCTTCCTTAAAGAGCATAAACCTTTGTACACCATAGACGCTACCCATCCTTATGCGACTATTGTTACTGCTACTGTTCAAGAGGCCTGTGAGGCTGAAAACTGCCAGTATCTGCGTTTGGTTCGACCTGCAGCCGAAGGTGGTGACTACATCACTGTAGCTGATTTCCAGGAAGCAGTAGAATTGCTAAACAGTGTGGAGGGAAATATCTTCCTGACCACTGGTAGCAAAAATTTACCTGACTTTACTGGCGTAACAAACTATGCAGAACGCATTGCTTTGCGTGTTCTTCCTATGGAAAGTTCTTTGCAAATGGCAACTAGCCTTGGCTATAAGAATGCTAACATTGTATGCATGCAAGGTCCCTTTGCTAAAGACCTTGATATTGCTACCTTTAAAAAGTTTAATAGCAAGTACGTTGTAACTAAGGATAGCGGTAAAGCAGGTGGCTTTGACGAAAAAGTTGCTGCAGCTAAGGAAGTAGGGGCAAAACTAATTGTTGTAGGTAGAGCTTCTGAGGAACGCGGAGCAGATTACAATGGCACTGTGGCTATTCTTAAAGAGAAGCTAGACGAACTTTTACATTAATTATATATTGCTTGTTAACTGTTACCTGTTAACTGTTAACTTTCCAATAAGGTGACTAAAATGTTAAGAGTAAATATTGTAGGCATTGGCCCAGGCAATCCAGAGCTTTTAACTGGAGCTGCTAAAGCGGCTATTGCTCAAAGTAATATTCTCATAGGAGATAAGCGTATGCTGGCTGCCTTTGGGGATGCAAGTAAAAAAAGCTATGAGACCATCAAGACCGCTGAAATTGCCGAGATTGCAGCTAAGGCTGATCCTGAAAAGGATGTTGTGGCAGTTTTAGTTTCTGGTGATGTAGGCTTCTTTAGTTTGGCTAAAACCATTAGCGGCAAGCTGCCTGATTGCGATTGTGTGCGTTATTGCGGTATTAGCAGCCTGGTATATTTTGCTAGTAGACTGCAAATGTCCTGGGATGATGCAAAAATCGTCAGCATGCATGGTCGTGAACAAAATCTGATGGCTGCTGTAGCACAAAATAAGAAGGTGTTTTCCTTAACAGGTGGTGAAAATCTCGCCAATGTGCTTTGTGCTAAGCTCTGCGAGCATGGTTTAGGTGGAGTTCAGGTTTTCGTAGGTGAAAATTTGTCCTATCCTGAAGAAAAAATAACCTCCGGCACAGCTGAAGAAATTAGCAAAATGCAATTCCCATCTCTGTCCGTTATGATGATTTTAAATCCTAAAGCGCAAGCCTTTCCTAAGTGTGTACATGGCTTAGCAGATGATTTGTTCCTGCGTACTAAGGTACCTATGACTAAGCAAGAAGTTCGTAGCGTATCTATGTCTAAGCTGAAACCAGAATCTACCGATATTATTTATGATATTGGTTCCGGTACTGGCAGCTGTTCCATTGAATTAAGCTTATTAGCTCCACAAGGTAAGGTTTATGCCTTTGAACGTAATCCTGAAGCTGTTGAGC
>JAKSOK010000219.1 GCA_024405615.1 Phascolarctobacterium sp. | reverse complement strand
GAATCCTTTTCAACTTTCACAATACCAAAATTTTTAGAAAGCTTGTTAGTGTTACTCCAAATATCGGTAATAAGCATTTCGTTTTGTGGCGTATCGTAGCGAAGCACTATTCTGTACAAATTAATTTCCTTGTTTCGTTGTACCTTCATAAGCACAGTTGCAATGCCGTTCTTATCATCAAGGCTGACAGAATTCCTATCGTAAAAAACCTTAACCCCGGTGTCCTTAGCTTCTCCAAAAAGTTTCCAATTATAGGCATTCTCGTCATATTTGCCAACGGTGAAGGTTGGCTTCCTGTCAGCAGCAGGATATCCATAATAGATCTGGCTTGTAAAGGACGAAAAATCATCACCTAAGGACGCAAAACCAAGTAGAGCGGCTATTATTAGCCCACCATAAAAGATGAAATTTTTTGCAGAGGTGGCAAGCCCGAAAATAAAATCAAAAATAAACATTAAGCACCTTCAAAAAAATAAATAAGCACCTTAAAATATCAAGCTGTGCTAGAAAAACAACCTTAGCACAAAAAATGCTGCAACATAGCCAAGTAGATACAAGGGTATTGCATACATAACGAGTGCATACCCCAAGCCAATTGTCAGTATCAACCCGGTAATAACCGTTGGTATAATCGCCAGCACAGGAACTAAATATTCAAATTCCGTTGCATTCAAAACAGCCGCATTTGCGCATTTTATAATTATAAACCGACTAATTACAAGCATAAGAGGAATAACCAACAGCACTATCAGAACTGATTCAATATACATATTGTCGCATCTGCTTGGAAGGAGCCGGTAAATGAACCCCTTTATGCCTATCGCTTTTATTACAAGGTGCGCAGCAAACAGAGAAACTAGGTCAATGGCAGCAACCTTGCATTTTGTTGATAAAGCTATGGTTCCTTCAACTTCTTCGTCTGGAATATCAAACAAACTATTTACATAAATGAAAATGTGGAAGGAAACTATCGCTAAGCTTATGGATAAAATTATAGCGCCGATACATTCAATTACCATGGTGATGTGCTCCTATTGTTGGTGTATTTAATATATCCTTGGAGGGAGAGTAAAACGACATGGAAAACTCATCTTTTATTCAATATTTTTCTAGCCTTCTTGGTTAACCAAGGGCAAACCACCATAAAGCCAAAGAGGAAAAAAGCACTATAAAGCACAAGACCGAAGCTAGTATTTATATTAAGAAGGCGGTAGCCCAATATGGGCTGTAGGAAACAACCGACAATTGCCGAGAAAAATATGCAGAAGATTCCCTTAACCAGGAATTTACTGAGGCTACGGAAATGGTTCCAGAGGAAATAGGCAAGAATGGCAACCGAAGCGGCCTTCCAGTAAGGATTATCCACCAATCCACCTATCATGAATATAAGGAATAAGAGACAGCCTGAATTAGCATCCGTATCCTCGGGCTTCTCCTCCTCTTCTTCCTCCTGCATTAGCCAATAGAGGGCCATTATAGTCCAAAAATCATCATCTTGTTTGTTCATAAGTTAACCATCCAATCTTAAAGCAGCTGATATGGTGAATTAAATTTGTAACATGTTTGATTTTTATGGAGTTTGGTGGACTATCTACCAAAATGTATTTACGCATGTATGCACTTCAATTGGAAGATGTCATGTATTAGGTACTTAAAAAATAAGAAAAAACATATATTAGAAACTTTCTTTATCAATGAGTGGATAAATAATGAACTTCCAAAACAAAATTCTAAAGTTTGACACTAGAACTAGGACAATGTGAATTATAAAGGGGGCAGACCAGTAATGTCTGCCCCTAAAAGTTTTGGATTTACGGAAATAAAGGAGAAACTATTTTTTGGCTTATTTCCAATAATTTAGTTCTTCATAAATAAAACCATCAACTATGATGTGATTATTAATCGTTAGATATAACATCTTCATCCTCTACAACAGGATAGTATATAGTTCCGCTAGGCCTTTGTCCGCTACCAGTAGTTTGTGCAGGAGTAGCGGCAGGTGCTTTGGCAGTTAAATCTTTATCCCATTCAATGATAAAAGCGTTTCCACCTTTTACAGGGTCAAGCTTATTAAAGGTTCCGGCTTTCCATTTCTTATTGGTATAAATAGAATAAAACATAGCGTATTTACAATTTGCATTGCTTCTATCCGGCTGTTTTGAATGCCAGTTGATGTATTTAGGTTCGCTGCCATCCGGTAGTCTCCAGTCACCAGAAAAATCTTTATCGACAAGTCCGAAATATGCACCTTTAAAGCCTTGGCTAATCATAAAATCATACAAAAGGTCATTCTCCTCTTTGCTATCAACAGTAGCTATATGCCCACCCATTCTTTCCGCATATAAAACTGCCTTATAATAGCCACCACCTAAATCAATAATCTGATATGTGTGTTTATTGCTAAGGGTGGTCATGGTTCCAGGTTTTATTTTCTTAACAACTCTTTTTTTGCTAGGTCCTAAACCTATACCCTCTCCCATCTTATCAAAAAGACCTAAACCTGCTTCACAAATAGACGAAACAGAAAATGCAAACATAGAAATCATGGCTAATACTTTAATATTCATTTTTCTCTTGTATGATATTTATAGAAGCTTAAACATCATACTTTCCTTTCTTTTTAATATC
>JAKSOK010000218.1 GCA_024405615.1 Phascolarctobacterium sp. | reverse complement strand
CTTTGGCTTGTGCGTACTTTTACAGGCATGGTTGCAGGTTTTGTACCTGCTTGCATGTCTCTTGCTTCTCAAAGCTTGCCTGAATATCGCATGGGCTGGGGTATGGGATTAATGCAGTCAGCTCTTTTTAGTGGTACAATTATAGGACCTTTATTAGGTGGCTATCTTAGTAGTTGGTTTGGGATGAGATCGACTTTTTATTTAGCTGGCTCTGCTTTGATAACAGCTGCAACTTTAATATTCTTTTTTGTAAAAGATTTGCCTTTTACAAAGGAAAAGCACAAGTTGAGCTTCTCTGTTTTAGGAGATCTTAGAGAAGCTTTTAGAGAAAAAGAGATTTTCTATGTCATGGGCATGATTTTTTGTATCCAGGGAGTTGCAATGGTAATTCAGCCTTTAGTAACCATGTATGTTGGTGAACTTCGTGGTACTATGGATGATGATACTATAAAAATGGCTGGCTGGATTTTTTCTCTTGCTGGCTTGGCGGGGATTATTTCTGCTACCTTTTGGGGAAAACGAGGACAAAAAATTGGCTATGTCAAAACCTTTGCTCTTGTTACAGCTTGTGCAGGTTGTATAAATTTATTTCAGGTAACGGTAAATTCTGTTTATCAATTTGGTGCTATTCAATTTATTTACGGTTTGTTCCTAGCTGGTGCTATTCCCAATGTCAATGCTTATGCGACTACTATTACGGACAAGAATATGCGTGGAAGAGCTTTCGGATTAATGGCAGCTGCTAATCAGTTTGGCGGTGTAGCAGGTCCTTTGCTGGGAAGCTTTTTAGGTGCTTTTTTGGCTACTAAATATGTTCTTGTTTTTACAGGCTGCATTTTGATTTGCGTATCTATTTTTTCTTACTTAACAAGAATAAAAAAATAAAAGAAGGTCATTTCCTAGTCATTTTGGACTAAGCAATGACCTCTTTTTTTATTGCTTTATTTTGGCTAGCTTTTTGTGAACAGCGTTTTTTAACGCTGTTTTTTCATTGGGAAGATTTTGAGATTGAACACGCTCAAGTAAGTATTTTAAAATATCTTTGATTTGGTTGGGGGCTATTAATTCGAGCAGTTCTTTGCCATTAATGTTAAGGTCCGTGTTGGCTACAGGCATATTATCTTTAGCCATTCTTATAACTTCATCTGCAAGCTCTGCGCCTTCTTGCATCATAGATGGTTGCCTACCTGCATAGGTTGCACCCATATCAGCTAAATAGACATGTTTTAGTTGTTGAAAAGCCTCAGTTAAATCTTTTTGAGTGCGAAATTGCCCACTAGTGGCTTCATGACGCAACCATTTTAAAAGTGTTTTTCTAATATTTACGGGATCAGTATATTGAGGATCTGTGCTTAAATGCTTATAAAAGAGAATAGGGGCAAAACGCATGTGCTCTGCAACAAGCCAGATAACGCGCTTGCTGAATTTTTCATTATAACGGAAGCGGTCCATAATGCTAACAGATATTTTGGCACTTTCTGCCTCATGTCCATGGTCGTTGGGATGACCATCTGGAGTTAGCCCCCTTACACCAGGTAAGCCTTTGGCAACATCATGCAAAAGCATAGTCCAACGAATAGTTAAATCACGCGGACTGTTATCAATAGCTTGCAGTGTGTGTTCCCAAGTATCATACATATGAAAGCGTTTATTTTGTGGTAAACCTACCAAGTGATCTAGTTCAGGCAAAATAGGGATAGTTTTGAATTGCCCATTTTCTTTAACACGACAGTATTGATGGTTTAAACCTGTTGCAAGCATAAGCATGAGTCCTTTGCCGGCATAGGGAGAAACAAGGAGCTTTTCTAGCTCGGTGCGAACTCTTTCCAAGGATAATCCGGAGCAATTTTCTACAGGCCAGGAAAAGCTCAAAGGTAGAGTGTAAGGAGTTGCAGGCATACCAAAACTCGGGCGAAGATTATCTTGTTGGACATAGGTAAATCCTAATTGCGCGACAAAGCGGCAGGCACGAAACATGCGTAGAGCATCCTCTTCGAAGCGTTGTAATGGATTTCCTACAGTTCGAAGTACTTTGTGCTCTAAATCTTCTTTACCGTTAAAATAATCATAGAGCGTACCATTAGCATCGAGTGCCATGGCATTTATGGTAAAATCTCTACGGGACAGGTCTTCTTTGAGCTCCTTACAGAACCAGACTTCGCTAGGGCGATGAGCATCTTTTTGGGTATATCTTTCGCCTCTAAAGGTAGTTATTTCACAAGGATTGCCATCAACCACTGTAACTACACAACCGAAATTGTTACCTAAGTTGTCAACGACTTGCCAATGGTTTTGTTCACAAACCACTTTTGTTTCTTCTGGTAAAGCATCAGTAGTAATATCATAATCGTGAGGTATTATGCCCAATAATATGTCTCTAACAGCACCGCCAACAATATATGCAGAAAAGCCAGCTTTGTTCATGGCTTTCAGCACATCTAAAACGTATGTAGGAATGTTAGCTAGCATAAAAATCACCTCTTTTAATAATCCAAATTGTGTTTTCAGTATAGCATTTGTGTTAACCTTTAGCAAGGGAATTTAGTTGCGAAGCCTGCTAGGTTTAATAATATTGAGAACAAAAGAAATATACAAGATATGCATATTAAATAGAAATATTATGCATTTTACAAATAAAATAAAAGTGCTATAATAGGCATATATGATATTCCGTGCAAGAATATATGAT
>JAKSOK010000217.1 GCA_024405615.1 Phascolarctobacterium sp. | reverse complement strand
TCAGCGCTAACTTTATTATATTGCATAATTAATCCTCCTAATTATAGATACAAATGTAATTCTGTATAACAATATAACTTTATCATATTCATACTACAAAGTAAAGAATTAAAGCTAATTAACCGTTTATTATTAAACTAAAGTTAACAATAGGAATTTATCTGCTTAATAGTATTTTTTACAAATATATGATATAATGAATTTAATCATAATTTTGCTAAAGGAGGCAAGAAAATGCGTAAAGGATTTGCAAAAACAACTCTTGCTGCTGTAGCAGCTTTAACAATACTTACTGGTTCTTTGAAACCTGCAGTAACTGAAGCAAGTGGAATCTTAGGCAATGTTATTGGTTCCGTAATTAGCGGTGCTGTGGCAATGAATCAGATAAATGCCCAAATTAAAGAATTGGATAATGATAAACGCTATGAATTCTATCAACAATTACAAGAAAAAAATGGCGTTAACTATGATACTAGAGCTAACGCACAATTGGATAGAGTAATGAATCGCTTAACTAGGGTTATTGTTAATTATGACCCGACTGTAAGAACTAAGCCATATAATTATTTTGTTAATAACGATAGATCTTTTAATGCTTTTTGCACCCTAGGACATAATGTTAGTGTAAATATTGGCTTGTTTGAAGCTTTAAATTACCAGGAAGATGAAGTAGCCTTTGTTTTAGGTCATGAACTTTCTCATGGTACCCATAGCGATCCGGCAAATGGTGTAAAGAAACAAGTTGGCATGCAGGTGTTAACTAGTATTGCAGCTTCCTCTGTTGGAGGTGGCTCCTTAGCTAGCTTAGGAGCAGCAGTTATTGGCAATGTTGGTACTGCTAAGGGTATTACTCTGCCCATGGAAAAACGTGCAGATGAGGATGCCTTCGTTTATTGCAGTGAAGCTGGCTATAATGTAGGTGCGGGTGCTGCTGTATGGCAAAGAATTATTGATAGTACTTCTAAAAAAGAAGATGCAACAAGTAAAATAAATCAACTTTTCAATCCCTCTGACCATCCTAAACATGTTAATAGACGCGATACCTACATTAAAACTATTACGCAATATAGTAATAATATGGTAACTGTTGACAATAAGACTGGCGAAATTTCCGTAAATAAAGTTAAGATCGGTACTCCAGCCGCAGCTTTTGGACAATCTGCTTGCGAAAGAGCATATATGGTAGCTGGTGATATTGCTAGTATTTATCATAATAATGGTAAGATTCGTCCTAGAGCATATGCATCCAACGGATATGTATATTTAGGAAATACTGCTATTCTCACAATTACTAGTGGTGATAATGCAAGTCAATGGGTTAACAACCTGAATACTGCTAATAGAGGAAAATAAGAAAACTCTAATTGTATTAAGGAGGAGACGTAAATGATTCGCCCCAAATCTTTAAGTCCTGAAGATATGCAATATTTAGAACTGCTTGCAAAAGAATTTCCTACCCAAGCAGCAACTTTTACAGAAATTATTAACCTGCAGGCTATTTTAAACCTGCCCAAAGGCACAGAGCATTTCATGAGTGATTTGCATGGTGAATACGAAGCTTTTGTTCATATTCTCAATAACTGCAGTGGCGTTATCCGTGAAAAGGTTGAAGATTTGTTTGAAAGCCTTTCTGTGCAGGAAAAAAATGACCTGTTAACTCTAGTTTATTATCCTAAGGAAAAATTGGATAAAATGGAAGCAGAGGCGCCTATTACAGAGGATTGCGCTAAACAAATATTGATACGTTTATTGCGCTTGGCGAAACTTTTAAGCAGCAAATATTCTCGCTCTAGAGTACGTAAGGCTATGTCTGAGGTTTTCCGTTATGTAATTGATGAATTGTTGCATGCTCAACCTGATGAAGACCAAAATCGTTACGTTTATCATGCTAAGATTCTAGATACCATTTGGGAAACTGGCGCTTTCCGTCCTTTTGTATATGCACTTACCAATCTAATCAAAAGATTAGCAGTAGATCATTTACATATTGTAGGCGATATTTATGACCGTGGCGCTCATGCAGATAAAATTATGGAACGTTTGATGCAACACCATTCTGTAGATATTCAATGGGGTAATCACGACGTATTGTGGATGGGTGCAGCCGCAGGTAGCGAAGCTTGCATTATTAATGTTATTCGTAATAATGTAAGATATAATAACTGGGGAATTTTGGAAAATGGTTATGGTATTACCCTGCGTAACTTTACCATGTTTGCCAATGCAAATTATAAACTTCCTGAAAAGAAGAATGCTTTAGAAAGAGCAATCAATGTGCTTTTATTTAAGGCTGAAGGCCAGGCAATGCTGAGACATCCTGAATATAATATGGCAGACAGACTGCTGTTTGACAAAATGGATCTTAAAGCAGGTACTGTTGATTTAGGCTATGGTGTTTTTGAACTCAACACTCATGATTTCCCGACCTATGACCCTGAAAATCCTTATGCGTACTCTCCTGAAGAACAAGCAATTGTTGATGAATGGGTAAGAGATTTCCGTAACAGTGAGACTTTACAACGCCATATGAACTTTTTCTTAAGTCATGGTTCCATTTATAAAGTAATGAATGGTAACCTTATGTTCCATGGTGGCGTTGCCTTAACTCCTGAAGGTGAGTTTAGAGAAATTACTGTACGCGGTGAAACTCATAAAGGCAGAGCTTATATGGATTATATTGATCATTTATGCAGAGTTTC
>JAKSOK010000216.1 GCA_024405615.1 Phascolarctobacterium sp. | reverse complement strand
ATGTTACCTTTGAACCTGGTTGCCGTAATAATTGGCATGTTCATAATGCTAAAAAAGGCGGCGGACAAATTCTTGTTGCTGTAGCTGGCCGAGGCTATTATCAAGAGTGGGGCAAGGAAGCTATAGAAATGAAGCCTGGTGATACCATTAATATTCCTGCTGGCGTTAAGCATTGGCATGGTGCTGCTCCTGATAGCTGGTTCAGTCATCTAGCAATTGAGGTTCCTGGCGAAGAAGGAAGCAATGAGTGGCTCGAACCAGTTATAGAAGACTATGCAAGACTGAGGTAACTATATGAAGGAATTGCAGATAGAGATAAATAATATTATGGAGCAAAGTGTAAGTAACGAGGATAAGGTAAGAGCTTTACAATTGCTACGCTTTGAACTTATGGATAGGCTTCATGCTACCGAGAGCTATATAGACAAAATCGATTACTGTTTGCATAGTCTTAAGAAAAATTAATCATAAATTTGCATAGCTTTTAGGCATAAAAGAGAAATATATATTGACTTGAAGCATACTCTAAGTGGTACAATGGCTATAGAAGGGGGATATAGCTATGGATATTCATGTGTTGCGTTATTTTTTAGCAGTTGCACGAGAAGGCAATGTAACAAAAGCAGCAGATTTTCTGCATCTAACTCAACCAACTCTGTCTAGGCAAATGGCACAGCTTGAGGAAGAGGCTGGAATACAGCTATTTATAAAAGAACCTCGGCATTGGGGCTTAACAGAACAAGGGATGCTGTTGCGCCGTAGAGCTCAGGAGCTGGTTGAATTAATGGACAAAACCCAACAGGAGCTTTTAGATAAGGAAAACGCTATTAAAGGCAAGGTTTCTATCTGCTGTGGCGAACATGAGGCGGTTAAAATTTTAGCTAAAATGTTTAAAGCCTTTAATGAACTATATCCCGAGGTAACCTTTGAAATTTATACAGCTACTTCAGAATATGCCAAGGAACGTATTGGTATAGGCTTAGCCGATTTTGGTATCTTTTCTGAACCCTATGAAAATGTGGAGCAATATGATTATTTGTATCTTGGCGAGACAGAAGAATGGGTTGTTTTGATGAGAGCGAATGATCCCTATGCAGACAAAGAATCTATTACCCCAGAGGATTTAGTAGATAAAAAGTTGATTTTCCCATGGAGATCAAAGGTTAAAAGTACTTTAAGGAACTGGCTAGGTACTGCTTTTGCAGATAAGAACATCATAATGAGTAGTAATTTCCGAACTAATGCAGCCTTTATGGTTGCGGAAGGTTTGGGCTATTTCTTGAATATGTATGTATCAAGCCATGGCTATTTAGATGACAAGCTAGTATCTAAACCTCTTAATCCTCCGTTAAAATCTAAAACTTCATTGGTTTGGTTAAAGCATAAACCCTTGACCCCTACAGCAGATCGCTTCTTAGAATTTGCTAGGAAATATATGGATAAGGAACAAGCTACAAATATGCGAGTGGATTAGATATTGTTATGTTTCATTTTCAAAAAATATTTAGACGCGAACTTCTTTGGTTCGCGTCTTTTTATATTCAACATTTCTGTCCTAACGGATATTGTTGCATTAATCTTGCAAAGAGTCTGAAAATATCATAAAATATCCCTATATGCTTTATTATTAAACAAAGGAGTTGTAGTAATGGATAAACAAGCAATTTTTCAATATATTGATGACCAATATGAAAATATGGTAAAGGTTTTGGAAGAATTGGTACGCATTGAAAGCCAATCTGCCAATGTTGAAGGCGTTAAGCAAATGGCTGCTCATTTGGATACCTATGTTCGCGCTATGGACATGACCACCAAAAAATACGAATTTGAAAATGCTGGTCCCTGCCTCTATGCAGAAACTCAAGAGACCGAGCTGCCCGCAATTCTTTTCATGGGTCATATGGATACCGTTCATAAGGCTGGTTCTTGGGAAAACCTCTTCTCCATTGAAGATGGTATTGTTCGCGGACCTGGTGCCTATGATATGAAAGGCGGCATTGTAATCGCACTTTTAGCGATCAAAGCATTACAACATGTTGGTTATAATAAACGCCAAATCAAGCTTTGCCTTGCTGGTGATGAAGAAGTTGCTCATGCACTCTCTAAGAGTCAAGCTATCCAAGCATACAAAGATGCATCTAAGCATACTGCAGTAGCATTTAACTGCGAATCCGCTCTTGTTAATGGCGATGTTATTACTCGTCGTAAAGGCGGCGGTATTACCACCCTCAAGGTTTGGGGCAAAGCATCTCATGCAGGTAACGCTCCCCTGGCAGGTGCCTCTGCAATCATGGCTGCTGCTAAAAAAATGCAACAAATCGAAGGCCTGAATGACTACGAAGGCGCATACTTTAACTGTGGAAAAATCTCTGGTGGCCAAGGCTCTAACATTATCCCTGACTATTGTGAAGTAACAGTTGGCATTCGTTTTGCAACCAACGATAATTACACCCAAGCAGTAAAGGATGTAAATGCAATCGCTAACGATAATGAAGATGAACGCATTAAAGCTGAATATAGCGTTAATGCAATCTTCAATGCAATGGAAGAACTGCCTAAGACAGAGGCTTTCTTTGATCTCTATAGCCAAGCAGCAGTAGAATTGGGCTGCGAAGCTCCTAAGGCTGTATATTCTGGCGGCTGCTCCGACGCTGCTTATACCACTATGGAAGGCGTTCCTACCCTGTGTGGCGTAGGCATTCTTGGCGAATTTAACCACACCTTACAAGAATATG
>JAKSOK010000215.1 GCA_024405615.1 Phascolarctobacterium sp. | reverse complement strand
TTAGCGTAGCCTCGACGGCCAAAATTTTTAATAGCTTGCGCAATATTATTAGCAGCATATAGTGCCATCATTTCGCCGGAAGAAACAACAAATACTTCTTTTGCATATCCACCACGAATTGGCATTGCAAAGCCACCACACACTACATCTCCTAAAACATCATAAATAACTACATCGGGTTTATAATTCTCAAAAGCTTCTAATTCTGCCAATTTTTCAAAAGCAGAGATAATACCACGACCAGCACAGCCAACGCCAGGTGTAGGTCCACCAGCTTCCACACAGAGTACACCTGCAAAGCCTTCAAATACGATATCCTCTAATTGCAGGTCGTCCCCCTTCTCTTTAAGCTGATCCAGAACAGTAGGAATTCTTTTTCCGCCCATGAGATTTTTAGTGCTGTCAGATTTAGGGTCGCAACCAATTTGCATAACCTTATATCCTTTTAATGCCAAAGCAGCAGATAAGTGTGCTGTTGTAGTTGACTTACCAATACCACCTTTTCCGTAAATAGCAATCTTACGCATAATTTTATTCCTTTCCTGAACGAAGCATTATAAAAATGATAGTTATAATTATTAAAACAAAGTAAGCTTCATATCCTTTTTTGCATTTTCCTTAACAAATACAAGAAATAAGGTGTACCTAAAAGGGCTGTCATAATCCCTACTCTAATTTCTGCAGGTGGTAATATAGAACGCCCTAATGTATCACAAAAAACAAGAAACAAGGCCCCTGCAATGGCACTTACTGGCAGTAAAATTCTATGATCCGGTCCAACTAACATGCGCATCATATGAGGAATAACTAAACCGACGAAGCCAATGTTTCCACTAACGCATACACTTGCAGCCGTAGTAAAAGAGCCAATAGCTAATAATATTAGACGATAAGCGGTAACATTCATGCCTACAGCTCTGGCTTCTATCTCACCTAATGCTAAAATATTTAAATGTCTAGAAAAAGCACACATAATAATTATACCTAGCATTATAGGAGGAAATGCCATATAAACATGTTCCCAGCGCCTGTAATCCAGACCGCCAACCATCCAGAATAAATATTGTTGGGTTTGCTGTTCGTTCAACAGCAAAAGTATAGCACTTGTAATGGCGCCTAAAAGCATCCCCACTGCAACACCTGCTAACAGCAAGGTCATAACCGGTATTTTGCCATTACGCATAGCTAAAAAAACTGTCAGTACAACCGCAAACATACTTCCCAAAAAGCTAAAAATTGGCATAGCATACATGCTAGTTGAGGCAACGCCAATACTAATAGCAAAAACTGCCCCCATAGCAGCACCAGCCGAGACACCAATAACTCCTGGTGCAGCCAAAGGATTATTGAAAATTCCTTGCATTACTGCACCTGTTATACTTAAAGCAGCACCAACAAGCATACCAACAACAATTCTTGGCATACGAATAAACCAAACTACTGCCTGTTCATCACGAGTAAAACTACCTACCCAATCATAAGGTAAATGTAAATTAGAAAGGATAATAGCAACAATATTACTAATAGCGATTTTAAATTGTCCAGTTGCCAAAGAAATACAGTTAACAATGGCTAAAAGAAGTAATAATACTAGGATAACAGTAAAAATTCTGCGTTTAGATATTAACATTATTAATCCTCAATATTTATCTTAATTGATAATTATTTTCTCTAATATTTTAGTACTATTATAACATATTATACTGTATTTGTATCTATTAAAAAGAGCAGTTCAATAGAACTGCTCAAATTATTAATTATTAGTTTCGCTAGCATTAAGCCACAAATACCAAACAGCCAAAGAACGCCAAGGACGCCAATGTTCGGTAAGCTTATTAATTTGTCCACGCTTAGGGATTTCATTAAGTTTAAATAGTTTTTGTAGTTGTTTCTTAAAGATGAAGTCAGCAGAGGGGCAGACATCTGTGCGGCAAAGCGCTAAAAGTAGAAACATTTCAATAGTCCATTGTCCAAGACCGCGAACTTGTAATAGCTGCTTTGTTATTTGGCTATCTGTCATTTCCGGGAACTTTCCGAAATCAATGCTGCCATCAACAATTGCTTTAGCAAAGCCTTTTAAATAGCCTACCTTTTGAGCTGAGATGCCAATATCACAAAGTGCTTCATCAGAGGTATTTATAACAACCTCTGGCTTTACAGGAAGTCCTACAAGCGCGTCTAACTTTTTCATAAGTTGCTCGCTAACTTCGGGAGGTAATTGCTGGGCAATGATGCCAGAAAGTAAAATTCTAAAATATTGCTCTTCTGCCTTCGGTTTACGAGTACAGGGAGAGTACTTATCTACAATAGCTTTAAGCTCTGGAGCGTTTTCACGCAGATATTTGTCACCGAGTGACCAATCTGGGGGTTGGCACATAAGCGTTTCGCCTCTTTCTTTAATCTCAATACAATTTCAATATTGAATTTGTAAATTAATAGTATTCTAATATATTATAATACAGATTGCGAATTATTACAAATAGTATTTTATGTCAATAAGAAGAAAAATGGCAAAATATTTACTTAATATAAACCAAAGAGAAATATAAAAAATAATTCTGAAAAAAGGCTTGCATTTTCAGAAAGTTTATGGTAATATATATATCTGTCAGATGTTGACAAACGGCCTGGTGGTTCAGTTGGTTAGAATGCCGCCCTGTCACGGCGGAGGTCACGGGTTCGAGTCCCGTCCAGGTCGCCATTTGCGGAAATAGCTCAGTGGTAGAGCACCTCCTTGCCAAGGAGGGG
>JAKSOK010000214.1 GCA_024405615.1 Phascolarctobacterium sp. | reverse complement strand
TTTGCAAAACTCCTTTACTTTAAAAATATATTAGTTACGCCCTTTGAGGGCACATTAAAAACTATATGATATATCATAACACCTACTAAATCTAAACGCCAGTAGGAATTTTTCCTCAACCTTAATGTACTTTATGGTTTAAAGAATCTTAAACGCAAAGCATTAGTTACTACACTGACAGAGCTACAGCTCATGGCAGCTGCGGCAATCAACGGATTTAAGAGAATGCCAAAGTGCGGATAAAGCACGCCTGCAGCAACAGGGATGCCAATTGCATTGTAAATAAAGGCCCAAAACAAATTTTGTTTAATGTTGGTCATAACACCATGGCTAAGATGAATAGCCTTAGGTACGTCCAAAAGATCGCTCTTCATGAGTACGATATCTGCGGATTCAATAGCTACATCTGTGCCAGCACCAATAGCAATACCAACATCTGCACGTGCCAAAGCCGGAGCATCGTTAATACCATCGCCAACCATAGCAACCTTGTGGCCTTTCTCCTGCAGTTCACGCACAATGCGTTCCTTATCCTGAGGTAAAACCTGAGCTACAACCTCGTCCAAACCAACCTGTTGACGGATAGCCTCTGCTGTAGCTGCATTATCGCCAGTGAGCATGACAACGCGAATGTTTTGTGACTTAAGTTTAGCAATCGCTTCCGCGCTAGTGGGCTTAACAGTATCTGCAACAGCAATAATACCTAACGCCTTATTATCCATTGCGAAATAAAGCGGTGTTTTACCTACTGCAGCTAACTTATCTTCCTCATTTAACAAAGAAGAAATGTCCACATTATTAACTTCCATAAGCTTACGATTACCTGCTAGACAAGGCATGCCATTAATATTTACGGTAACACCTTGGCCTGGAATCATAGTATAGTCGCTAGCTTCGGGTATTTCCAGTTGTTTTTCCTCAGCTTTAGCTACTATTGCTTGCGCTAAGGGATGCTCACTGAGTTTCTCCATGGCAGCTGCCAGCACTAGTAGTTTTTCATCAGCAATATCTTGGGCTACAATATCTGTTACTACAGGCTTACCTTCAGTAACAGTACCTGTTTTGTCTAGAATGACCGTATCAATACTATGAGCAGTTTCTAAAGCAGTAGCAGATTTAATGAGAATACCATTAGCAGCACCACGTCCAGTACCTACCATAATAGCGGTAGGAGTAGCAAGGCCTAAAGCGCAGGGACAGGAAATTACCAGTACGGAAACAGCAATTACCAAGCTAAACCCCCAAGTTGCTCCACCAAAGAGGTACCATGCTAAGCCTGCAAGAACAGCAATGGAAATTACCACAGGAACAAAAATGCCGCTGATTTCATCTGCTAATTTAGCAATGGGCGCTTTAGAAGAGGTTGCTTCATCCACCAAATTAATAATTTTCGCCAAGGTAGTATTTTCGCCGACCGCAGTTGCTTCCATTTTGAAATAACCGCTCTTGTTAATAGTGCCACCAGTTACCTTAGCCCCCACAGTTTTATCCACAGGAAGACTTTCGCCGGTAATCGCACTTTCATCCAAAGAGCCATTGCCTTCTAAAATTGTGCCATCTACAGGAACACTGGCACCAGATTTAACAATAAGCACATCACCAGTAACAACTTCCTCAAGAGGAATTTCTCCCTGTATACCATGACGCTCTACTAAAGCAACCTTGGGTGCAAGATTCATCAGCGCAGTGATAGCATCAGAAGTTTTACTTTTAGCACGAGCCTCCAAAAATTTACCCATGGTAATAAGGGCTAAAATCATAGCAGCAGATTCAAAATAAAGCGCATCTGCATATTGCATCAGCTCTTTCCATAAGCCATGACTAGAAACATAAGCGATGCCAAAAACAGCATACAGACCATATAAGAAAGAGGCACCACTACCAATGGCAATAAGCGTATCCATATTAGGTGCTTTATTAATCAGATTCTTGATGCCATGTTCAAAATAGCGACGACCTACAAAGAGTACGGGGATACATAACAGCAACTGAATCAGTGCATTAGTCATCTCATTAACATCACCTAACACCCAGCTAGGCAATGGCCAACCATACATACGTCCCATATGCAAGTAAAACAGAGGTACTGTAAACAGAAAGGATAAAATTAATCTTTGCTTCATAGCTGCCATTTCCAAAGCAGCAGTATCCACAGGCTTTTCCTTTTTGGTTACAGGTGCAGCAGTGTGCAGACTCATGCCAAAGCCTATTTTTTCAACGCGAGCACAAATATCTGCAGCATTAACCACGTTTTCATCATATTCAACATGAGCATTATTTTTAAGCAAATTGACGCTGATATTATCTACGCCATTCATCTTGCTTACTACCTTCTCAATACGTGTGGAGCAGGCAGAACAGCTCATGCCAGTAATGTCAAACAAATCCTTACGCAAAATCTTACTCCTTTCCAGAGTTATCTAAAACAAAATGTGAGAGTTAAAAGTTTATTGACGCAATTAGTAACCTTTGCTAATATTATAGCTATAAAATATTCTTTTCGCAAGAATGCACTATTTGGGTATATAGTACCCCAAAAGATACTGTAAAATTTCTTTTATTTTTAGTTTCATAAACTTTAAAACTAGCATTGTAAAGCCTATTAAAATAAGCTTTGTCAAAAGGAGATCAAAATCATGTCAGAAACAACTCTCAATACTAATTGTCCAGTTTCCGCAACGTTGCATCTTATTGGGGGCAAATATAAAGCTCTAATTTTATGGCATTTATCTGGAACCACCTTGCGCTTTA
>JAKSOK010000213.1 GCA_024405615.1 Phascolarctobacterium sp. | reverse complement strand
AGGTCGGGATTTAGTTGTTTATAGGTAGTTTATTACCAGATACCCAGAACTTTCCACCAGATAGGACCAATGCCCAAGAAGATAACCATGGACAGTACGGATACGATGAAACCAATCTTCCACCATTCGTTTTGGCTCAGGTAGCCAGCACCGAAGAAGATAGGAGCAGTACCAGTTGCATAGTGAGTTAAGGAACCCATGATACCAGTGATTACTGCTAAGGACATAGCGGTTAAGCCAGCGGGAGCGCCGCAAGCAACAGCTACAGCTGCGAATGCAGCGTACATAGCAGCAACGTGTGCGGACATGGAAGCGAACAGGTAGTGAGCGTACATGTAGATTACGCACAGGATAGCCAGTGCCATCATGCCGTCCATACCGTTCATGCTCTTACCGATAACGCCAGCAGCCCATTTAATAGCGCCAGATTTGTTCAGACCACCTGCTAAGCTCATCAGACCGCCCATCCAGAACAGGGTGTCCCAAGCGCCTTTTTCAGTGGTAACGTCGTTCCATTCAACTGCATGGAATACCAGCATAATGCCGATACATACCATAGCAATCATGGTTGCGTTCAGCTTGGTCATGGAAGAGGTTGCCCACAGAGCTAATGCCAGCATGAATACGAAGCATACAACTTTTTCTGCTGCGGACATGGGGCCCATAGCTTCCAATTCTTTTCTAGCGATTTCTTTAGCTTCAGGAGTATTTTTGATTTCCGGAGTTTCAATCTTGTAAACCAGGAGCGGAGTCAGGATTACAGCGATGATACCAGGAACGATGCATGCTAATGCCCAAGAACCCCAGGTGATTTCGTAGCCGATGGTTTGTTTAGCCAATACGGTGCAGAGCAGGTTAGGAGCAACTGCAGTTACGAACATGGAGGAGGTTACGCAGTTTACATGGAAGGAAGAAGCGATCAGGAAGCGACCAATCTTCTTGCCGGATTCGCCCGGTTCAGAACCGAAAGCGGAGCACAGGCTGCGGATGATGGGGAACAGGATACCGCCACCACGAGCAGTGTTAGAAGGAGTTGCAGGAGCAATGATAACGTCGGTAATTGCCATTGTGTAAGCCAGGAACAAGGAGTTACCACCGATTTTAGTCATGATAACATATGCGATACGTTTGCCTAAGCCGGTTTTGCTAAAGCCTTTAGCGAAAATGAATGCGGATACGATTAACCAAATAGTAGCATTACCGAAACCAGATAATGCTTCAGCGGGTTTTTGAACACCCAAGAAACCGGAAACACCAACTGCAATCAGAGCTAAAGCGCCGATGGGCAGAGGGTTAAGAATAAATGCAACGATAGTGGACACGAAAACAGCGACCATATGCATTGCTTGGGGCTTAAGACCTGCAGGAGCGGGGCAGAACCAGATAGCTACGCCGATCAGTACAGATATCAAAAGCTTTGTTACATCAGATTTTGACATTTTACTCACCTCATATAAATTTTTTTAGAACCGGATATTTTGGCTTACTATAAACAGTTCTATTCCTAATTAGTATAACATATATTCCGAACGGTTAGCAATATGAAAAAAATGTATACATTCTATATTTTATCTTAAAAGTTTTTATGTGTTTACAATCATGCGGGTTTTTATGAATAAAAATGATAGCTCTGTAACATTAATAAAGAGCGTATGTTTTTATTTTGCAAACAAAAAGGACATTGTAAAAGTCACAATGTCCTTTATTTAGTGTATACTAATTATTAATCCCAGCGTTTTAGCATATCTTCAATAAGTTCTTTTTTGGTTTTACGTTTTTTCTTTTCGAAATTTCTAAAATTGTTATCGCGATGATCCGTAGAATAATCAGCATAATCAAAATCATCGTAGCTTTGTTCGTAGCTGCGGTTGTAATCACCATGGCCGTCATCAGCTTGTTGTGGTAAATATAGAACTGGATCATATATTATATAATTGGTAGTTTCCATAGTAATCCTCCTAAAATTGCTATAAATTATATCATTTATTAGCTAAAGTTACAAGAGAAAGCACTTTTTCATTTTTATAAAAATAGCGAGAATAATTAGCGATGAATAAGATGTTAGCTTTAGCTTTTTCTGTTCAAACTTCAGTCTTAAAAAGTTTCTGTATACTTAAGAAAAAAGGCTTGATAATGCTCTCTAAATGTGATATAGTATACACTGTTAGTAATAGTATACACTAATAGAGTATACAACAAAGGAGAAATTAAAATGGATAAAGCTAAAGAATATTTGTTATGGTTTGACCAATTAGAGCGTCAAGATGTTGCTATTGCTGGTGGCAAATCTTCCTCTTTGGGTGAAATGACCTCTAAGGTTGAAGTTCCTGTTCCTTATGGTTTTGCAACTACTGCTTATGCATATAGATACTTTTTTGAAGAAACTGGTTTGGATTTAGAAATTAAAGAATTAGTTTCTGAATTAGTAGACGTAGAAAACAGTGCTCTGCTCCGTGAAGTTTGCGCTAAAATGCGTAAAGTTATCATGGAAAAAGAAATGCCTGCTGATTTACAAGAAGCAATTATTGCTGCTTATGCAGAATTAGGTAAACGCGTTGGCCAAGAAAACCCCTTCGTAGCTGTACGCTCCTCTGCAACTGCAGAAGATTTACCTGATGCATCTTTTGCTGGTCAACAAGACACCTACCTGAATGTTCAAGGTGGCGAACTGATCGTACAAAAGGTTAAGGAATGCTATGCTTCCTGCTTTACCGATCGTGCTGTTTACTATCGTGAAAAACAAGGCTTTGATCACCTGGACGTTGCTTTGTCTGCAGCTGTTCAAATGATGGTATTCTCTAAGGCTGCTGGCGTTATGTTTACTGTTAACGTTGCAA
>JAKSOK010000212.1 GCA_024405615.1 Phascolarctobacterium sp. | reverse complement strand
GTTAGGAAGTCGCAAAGCAATCCTTGCCGCCATAAAACAGAGAAGCTTTACGACAGGAGAAAGGTTTATTTTTTAGGAAGATGTGTGCTGTTGATTTTCTTAACCCATAGGCCATGAATGTTACAATAACTGAAGGCATTAATTAGATTTTCCTGCCCACAGATGATGAAGTTGGCAAGGGAGGCTTGACCAGGCTCTAAACGCTGCCTATACATTCCTTTATCGGTTTGTAACTGAATCCACTTTATATAGTGATTATTTAAAGTGGGATGAGGTTCCTCGCCTATACGAACCTTGACCAGAGTCATAGGCATATCGCAGGCTTCTAGGCAGGATAGCTTGATAGCAGTGACTACAGGCAAATGCTTTTCGCCGGAGCCTTCAGTTTCTTCTGCATTAAGGCAAGTCATTTTCTTACCACAGCAGAAGGGGGCAATACCACTGTCCTCAATTTTTTCTACTAAATTACCACAAATTTTGCAAATATAGAACTTACTCATGATATACCTCCTTTTCTATAATTGCTCTATTTATTAATGTGCAGCTGCAGTTGCCCCGTTTTTGAGGTTGACATCATTATATCCCTGAGTCGCTTTTTTGTCAGAATACTTCAAGCAAC
The DNA here is from genome assembly GCA_024405615.1 of Phascolarctobacterium sp. Lineage (GTDB taxonomy): Bacteria > Bacillota > Negativicutes > Acidaminococcales > Acidaminococcaceae > Phascolarctobacterium_A. The sequence goes on along the minus strand of JAKSOK010000212.1, from coordinate 2,232 downwards.
GATACAGAAAAAGTTTTGAGTAAAATTTTACGCCTCTGCTTGTTTCTGAAAATTTGTTTGCTCAATCTATAAGACTCTGTTAAAATAATACTGACAGTATATACTTCCACGAATTTTTGCGAAATGAAGGAGGTTGTGGAAATGAAAATTGCTGAAGCATTACGAGAAGCCAGAGATATTAGCGGAAAATCTCAAGAGTATATGGCTTTAGAACTAGAGGTTGCAAGAAAAACCGTACAAAATTGGGAAAAAGGAGTAAGTGAGCCCACTCTTGGCCAAGCGATTGGATGGTTTAAGACTATTAATGTTAGCCCTATTCCTTATTTGATACAGGTTGTTCATACAGATATGGATGGCATTAGCGCTAAGGATGATGTTAGCAAATTAAGAAAATCCTTGCATCAATTGCTAGATGAAATTCCCGAAGAGGGGATACGTCAACTGCTTTACTTGTTTTATGGGGACCATGGAAGTTCTCCTAGAGCGGCTTTAAATATGCTTACCGCGCATTTGCAAACTCCCTTAAAGGATAGGGTTGTTCAAGGTCATCTTGTTTTGAAAAATTATGAAATAGCCAATAAAAAAGGGTTGAACACAGCTGCTGACCATGTACAACCCAATATTAAACTATTGAAAGAAGCTATTGCAAAAGGTGAAGAAGCGGATATCAAGAACTCTAAAGCTTATATTTTGCAAAAGTAGAAAATGTAATAGGCTTATATTTTTTTCTGCTGAATTTTAACCTCGTGTTTTAGGGTGCTTTCCCATACGCTTTAGGCATAATATTATAGCCGATATAGGCATTAGACAGGTGTGGAAATTTCCTTTAAAATTATATTGTGGAGATATCAATATTTATAAGGGATTGGCTTATAAAAGGTGGAGTAAATTAGAAATTAAGTTATAAGACCTATAAGAGAAACAATGCGAGGAGGCGCTTATATGAAAAAAATATTTTCTTTAGTATTGATGTTGTTATTTATGTTTACAGTAGGCTGCGGCTCTGCAGCCAATACTGATGCTAAAACCAATAAGGAGGAAGTTAAAGTGACTAATAAGCTTCAAAACAAAAAAGTGTTAGTAGCATACTTTTCTGCTACCGGAACTACTAAAAAGGCTGCAGCGGCTTTGGCTAAAGCTACGAACGCAGATCTGTTTGAAATCGTGCCTGAGCAACCCTATACCAGTGAGGACTTGAATTATCGTAATAATTCCTCTAGAAGCTGCAAGGAGCATGCAGATGGCTCCATTCGTCCTGCTATAAAGACTAAAGTAGCGGATATGAAAAAATATGATGTAGTATTTGTTGGCTATCCTATCTGGTGGGGAATGGCACCTAATATTATGAAAACCTTTGTAGAAAGCTATGATTTCAGTGGTAAGACCATGGTAGCTTTCTGCACTGTGTATAGCAGCGGCTTCGGTTTCAGTGATAGCGAACTTAAAGCTTTAACTCCCAAGGCAAAATGGCTACAGGGCGAAGACTTAACTAATGGCGATGCAAGCGCTTTCGTAGCTAAATTGAAGTTTTAAAGCCCGGTTATAGGTTTGCAGAGATTGTTTTTGTAAAGGAATAAAATAATGAAAAATATTATTATGTTCATAGTAATAGCTTTAATGGCAGCCGGAATTGCTTTTTATTTTACCCACAAAAGCTTTGTGCTGGGAAGGGTTGGTATGTCCTTTACCAATAAGCCGCTAGCCGCTGAAAAAACCGATTCTGTTGGCAATGTGCCCAAAGGCGGTAAACGAATCTTAGTAGCCTATTTCTCCTGGGGCGGTAACACTCGCAAGCTGGCGCAGGATATTCACAAGCAGGTTGGCGGCGATATTGTGGAAATCAGACCGGTTAAGCCCTATCCGGAAGGCTATAAGGAAACCGTTAAAGTTGCGAAGGAAGAATACGCTAAAGAATTACTGCCGGCTATAGAAGTAGCTAAGCTGGATATGGCTGATTATGATACTATTATTCTTGGTTACCCTATTTGGTATTATCGTGAACCCTTAGTTATTTCTCAATTCTTAAAACAGCATGATCTGAACGGGAAAACCATCCTTCCCTTTGCTACCAGTGGTGGTAGCACTATTGAAGCAAGTATTCCCTACTTGGAAAAATATGCACCTAAAGCTAAGGTAGGCGAACCGCTTCTGGCAAATGATAAAACTTTGGTAGAACCTTGGTTAAAACGTAATAAAGCCCTATGATGAAAAATCCTCAGCTATAACAAAGAA
>JAKSOK010000211.1 GCA_024405615.1 Phascolarctobacterium sp. | reverse complement strand
TTCACCATCCTATAAAATAGTGAGTAAAAATATTACCTCTTCTTAGTAAAGACTATACTTTATGATAAAATACGGTAATATTTTACACTCTAATTAATTGTATTAATTTTAGAAACACACCATTAATTATACACTTTGTGCTGAAATATGTAAATAAAAACATTGTTAGCCATCAGTGAGCATTTATTAATTTAACTATTAACTCATGCTTAAAAGTTTTTAGCAAAATCAACAAACATCCTATACTTACTTATTTTTTCTCTGAACGCTAATTATCACTTGCTTTTATTTACAAAGATAGGACATAAATTTTCATTTATGTCCTAGTCAAAAGTTTAACCATATATAAAATTTTAAGTTCTAATTAGTGAGTTCCGTCTACAACCTTTATACCCGATGCTTGTAATTCGTCTAAAATACGTTGAATATTAGGACAAATTTTATTACGCTCCCCGTTAGCAGTTTTCATCTTTGTGCAAACTCCATAATGTACTGCATCAGGAGCTAAACGTTTAATAGTTTCGATTTTGCCTGCCATACCTCTTTCACAGTCAAAAGCAACCTTACCACAACCGTCACAGCTAAAATAAGCTACTAATTCCAAAGGTTCTTCTCCATACTGTGCAAAAGAAGCAGTCTTATTATTAAACGCGCGCAAACAAGCTGCACCCGCACAAACATCATTAGAATGTAAACATCTCAATATTGCAATTTTCATATATTACCTCTCACCATATAAAGCAGCATTTTATCAAATTTAAGTTTCTGCAATACGCTTTATGTTATTCACTTTTATTTCCAATGTTGTGGTAGATACATAATATTCATTCTACCCGTTTTTTCGTCATAATTTACCTGACTTTCAATTTCGTACATGTCGTAAATAAATTTCTCTGTTAAAAGTTCTCGTGGTGTTCCCATGCCGACAACCTCACCTGCCCGAATAGCAATCAACCTGTCACAATACATGGCAGCTATGTTCAAATCATGTATTGCCGCCACAACTGTAAGATTCAAGCTTTTTACGATATCCATAATCTGCAGCTGATATTTAATATCTAAATGATTAGTGGGTTCATCAAGCACAAGGCATTCAGTCTGCTGTGTTAATGCTCTAGCTAAGATAACACGCTGTTGTTCACCGCCACTAAGAGTGGTAAAACTACGTTTTTCAAAATCTTGCATGCCTACTTTTGCCAAAGCTTCGCGAGCAATTCGAAAATCCTCCAAATTATCCCGCTCTAGTATTTTTTTATGAGGTGAACGTCCCATCAGTACAACATCAAGAACATTAAAATCAAAGCTATAGAAATTATGCTGAGCAACTACCGCTAGTTTTAAAGCTGATTCTCGATAGCTCATTTCATCAATATTCTTGCCATCAAAATAAATTCCGCCACTAGTCGGCTTTTGAATTCTATAAACACACTTTAAGAAGGTACTTTTACCACTACCATTAGGGCCAATAATGCCCACGAACTCCTTGTTATGCAGAGAAAAATCAATTCCCTTAAGTATTTCCTTTGGTCCAAAACACATTCTTACGGCTTCAGTCAAAATCTCCATAATTAATTACCTCCAAAGCCATAGCTACGTTTAACCATCAGATAAACAAAGCAGGGCGCACCAATAAGAGAAATAAGGATACCTATAGGCAGCTCAGTTCTTGGAATAATAATTCTACAGAGGCCATCTGCTACAACTAAAAATATTGCACCTACAAGAGCGGTGACCGGTATCAGTTTCTTATGATCTGTTCCCACCAGCATGCGCACTACGTGAGGAACTATTAAGCCTACGAAACCAACCATGCCGGCAGAATAAACAACAAAGCCAACAATAAGAGAACTTATAAGCAGATAACATTGCCTGTAGATATGCAAATCCGTACCTAAGGTAAGGGCGTTTTCATCACCTAAAAGCATTAGATTAAGGATGCGACTTTGAGACCAGAAGAATGTTACGGATATAATAACAATTGGGGCAATAACAAATATATTCTCCCATTTTGCACCAGCAAAGCTACCCATCATCCAATAGGTAATAGTCTGAATGCCTTCCTTGTTATTAGCAAAATAAACAATAAAGCTAGAAAAAGCTCCACAAACAGCGCTTAAAGCCATACCAGCTAAAAGCAGCTTCATGGAATTTGAACGACCACCCAGATTCGATATAAATAATACTGCTAAAGATATTGCCAACGCACCAATAAAGGCTGCAATACCGACAAAATTTTCACCTAAGCTTACACCTATACCTAATAAAATCGCAGCAGTAGCACCTAAAGATGCACCAGAAGATATACCAAGAATATAAGGATCTGCTAAAGGATTCTTTACGATGGCCTGCATAATAACGCCACAGCTTGCAAGGCCACAGCCAACAATTGCTGCCAAGATAAGTCTAGGCAAGCGTAACAACCAAACGATATCATGCACAGGCCCTTTGCCCATAGCATCAATAGGTGTGCCTGCAGAAAGCTGATTAATTACTGCAACATATATTTTATCCATAGGAATTTTCACAGTGCCTATAGATAAAGCCCAAAACAGAGCTGCAACTAAAATTCCAAGAAGAATCAAACATACGAACAAATAGCGTGTCTCTCTAAAAAATCTTTGCATCACTTAGCCTCCTTATATAATTCAGGATATAGTCCACGGGAAAGAATTTTTATCCCATCATAGGAACGAACCCCTGAGCTATAAATAGCAAAAAGTGGAATAGGATAAATTCTTCCTTCTTTAACACAACGTAAATTTCTCAAGGCAATGTGCTTTCGGATTCTATCTAAGTACATATCTTCACTGCCATAGCTGCTTTCAATAATAACAACAAATATTGCATCAGGATCCATTTC
>JAKSOK010000210.1 GCA_024405615.1 Phascolarctobacterium sp. | reverse complement strand
GCGGATAAGCATAATATAACTATTCTTGTAAAATAAAGTTTAAATTTTAATAAAAAAATACAAAAAAATTAGCGACTGGCATACTATGTCAGTCGCTTTTGTGTTATAATATAAAATGGAGTATAGTATAAGGGTGGATTATGCCCTAAAATAGATTTTGCTGGAGAAACAATGACAAGAGTATTAATTTCTGCAGGAGAGGCTTCTGGTGATATTCATGCAGGTGCTATTACTGCAGCTTTAAAAGAAATAAATAAAGATATAGAAGTTTATGGTATGGGTGGAGACTTGTTACGTGCTGCTGGCGGTGAAGTGCTTTTTGACATCAAAGACCATAGTGTAATGGGTTTTGTTGAAGTTCTAAAAAAACTTCCCGATATTTTTAAATTAAAGGCCGAGTTTAAAAAACTTTTACAGGAACGACGTCCAGATATTTTCGTAACTATAGACTATCCTGATTTCAATATGCGAATTGCTAAAATAGCGCATGAGATGGGGATACCTGTATTGAGTTTCATACCGCCTTCTGCTTGGGTTTGGCGTAAGGGAAGAGCTAAAGATGTAGCAAAAATAACAGATAAGGTTGCTTGCATTTTTCCATTTGAATATGATGTTTATAAAGAAGCTGGCGCAAAAGCGGAATTCGTTGGTCATCCTCTTGTAGATATTGTCAAACCATCTATGTCAAAAGCAGAAGCTGAAAAATGGGCTGGCAAAGAAAAAGATAAGAAGCTAATTTTACTTATGCCGGGCAGTAGACTTATGGAGATTGAGAAGGCTTTACCAACTTTGCTGGAAGCAGGAAAGCTTATAAAAAATCAATTACCCAATGTTCAGTTTATTCTTCCGCGAGCTGGTACTATTCCTATGGAGTTGTTAACCGATAAGGTAAAAGCATCGAGGTTGGATGTAAAGATTACTGAAGGAAACAACTATGATCTTTTTAGTGTTGCTGATTTAGCATTAGCTACTAGTGGTACGGTAACTCTTGAGGCTGCTTTGTGTGATTTGGGTAGCATTATAGTTTATAAAGCATCGCCTATTACTTTTTTTATTGCTAAATTAGTAGTCAAAATTCCTAATATAGGTTTGCCTAATATTGTTGCGGGTAAACAAATTCTTCCCGAGCTGCTGCAGGATGATTTCACTCCTGAAAAGGTTGCTCAAAAAGCTTTGGAGTTTTTAACTCCAGAGAGGAATGCGCAAATGCACGAAGATTTGAAATTTGTGCGAGAGCGTTTGGGTGGCTCAGGTGCCGTAAAACGAGTTGCTCAACTAATTATAAAAACAGCTGAGGACAAGAAATGAGTTTAATAAAAAAACTGGAAGCTCTTACAATAAAAAATAATTTATATTTTCGATCTCTCCAATTTGCAAAGCCATATTGGAAGCTTGGTATTTATGCAGGTTTATGCACAGCTATTGCTGCTGGTGGCATGATTTATTTACCTTGGGTAATTAAAGACATTGTTGACCAGGTTCTTCAACAAAAAGATGCCTTTAAGTTGCATATGATTTCTTTAAGTATTGTTGTTGTATTTCTAATTAGAGGCGTATTCCTTTATGGTCAACAATATCTTATGAGTTATATTGGACAAAGAGTTGTTATAGATATCCGCAAAGAAGTTTTCCGTAAAATTCAACGTTTAAGTATGGATTTTTATGATAAAACTAAAAGTGGTACTATCATGAGTTACGTAACTAATGACGTAGGTGCTTTGCAAAATGCAATGGTTGACAATGTTGTTCAATTTATAACAGAGGCAACCATCCTTATTGCGTCTATTGTTGCTATGATATATTTAGACTGGAGATTATTCCTTTTCTCTGCAATTGTTTTCCCACCAGTTATTTGGTTTATCGATTGGTTTGGTAAAAAAATCAGGAAATCAGGTCGATGGATTCAAGAGGCGACAGCTGAGTTAACTAGCGTATTGCAAGAAAGTGTTACATCTGCTAGAGTAGTTAAATCCTTTGTACGTGAGCAATATGAAATAGATCGTTTTGAACAACAAAATATGGATAACTTTAAAGCCAATATGAAAAATGCTCAACAAATGGCTATATTGACTCCTGTTATTGAACTTGTTGCGGCATGTAGTATTGCAGGTGTTCTTTGGTACGGTGGCCACAATGTAATAGATGGGCGAATTACAGCTGGTTCCTTGGTTGCCTTTTTAACCTATGCTGTAAATAGTACTAATCCTATTAAGAGATTAAGTAAAATTTTAGGTAATATTCAAAAAGCATTAGCTGCTGCTCAGCGTGTTTTTGATGTTCTGGATATGCCTGAAACCATAAAGAACGCGCCTAATGCTTTGCCTTTGCCTAAAATTAAAGGTAATGTCGAGTTTAAAAATGTTTATTTTGAATATAATCCCGGCGAACCGATACTTAAAGATTTCTGCTTTAAAGTTGAACCAGGGCAAATGGTTGCTTTTGTTGGACCCTCTGGAGCTGGCAAATCAACTGTAGCAAGTTTGCTCCCTCGTTTCTATGATGTTTCTTCTGGTGCCATTTTTATCGATGGAATGGATATTAGAGATGTTACTATGGAAAGTTTACGTGAACAGGTAGGTATTGTTCCTCAAGAAACAGTTCTCTTTAATGGATCGGTTTATGATAATATTTTATATGGACGCTTAGATGCAACGAAAGAAGAAATTATTGCAGCTGCCAAGGCTGCTAATGCTCATAATTTTATTATGAGCTTGCCAGAAGGCTATGATACTAAGCTAGGTGATCGCGGTTTGAATATTTCCGGTGGTCAACGTCAACGCTTAGCAATTGCTAGAGCAATTCTAAAAAATCCACAAATTCTTATTTTGGATGAGGCGACATCTGCTTTAGATACTGAAAGTGAGCGTATTGT
>JAKSOK010000021.1 GCA_024405615.1 Phascolarctobacterium sp. | reverse complement strand
AAGGCGTCAGTGATTTTGCTACGTATTGCAGCTGGAGGCTCATAATATATAATGAAGAAATATGTATTTTCAAAATGAGTCTTGCCGTTATAATAGTCAGCTCGTTGATCCTCAAACATCTGTAGAATTCCTTCAGGCATCTTGGACTTATCATAGCTGCTAGCAAAATGACGTTGCGATTCCAGATAAAGAACATAACCCGTTGGCAGATTTTTGATTACGTTATTGATTGCTTCGTTATACTGTACAAGCTCTGCCTCTGTTGCAGATTCTAAATCACTACCACGGAATTCAAAGATAATGAAAAAATCATTTTTCTTTCCGTAGACAACACCGGTCTTGGTATTTATGCTACGCCATGGAAGTAGATGCTGAAGGCAAGGTCGCTCTTCAAATGCTCCAATATGGGTAGAATAACCTACTTTGTGAGGCTGTGACTTTGGATGAAAAAGTTTGCTGAAAATGTCTAGCATATTCATTGCTCCGATTATCTGTAATAATAGTTTTTGTGTTTTCTGGATGCTAAAAATACATCTAAAAACAGTTTGTCTTTAGAACCCAAATAGCGAAAAATGAAATGGGCAACTATAGCAACAAAAACAACAAAGAAAGTTTTAAAGACTGCTCCACAGAGGATAGAAAGGAACACTTCTGCTAAAAGTAGGCTTCTTGGTACACCCATCCAATAAATCGGTTGAACCAGACTTCGATGGATGGGAGCGTAATATCCGTCTATTGTTTTAGTATCCATAATTTAAGGCAATATGATTGTCATGCCACTACCGGAATTCATAATGGCTTGAATAAAAGTAGGGGCAAATAAACAAATAGAAATAGCAAAAATCAAGGCTATGAATTTTTGGGTGCCACCACCAGCATGACCACTGAACATAGCAATCGCTGCGCCTGCAATACCCATAATACCAAGCACCTTAGGAATAGGACCGGTAAGCTCTTCAGCAAGACTATTGAGAAATTTAGTCCAGGGCCAATCAACAGTAACCGTGCCTGATAGTCCTGCGGTGGAAATGCCACTAGCAAATGCCTTGGTACAACAGCTCATCAAAAAGGTAGAAGCGCAGGCAATGCGATAAAGATATGCATCTTTAAACTTATCCTTAATATTTTTTAGATTCATGTTATCCTCCTAGTTTTTAGCAGGGAGAGTGCTTTCCCTTGCTATTTTATTTACAGCTAAATGCTTTACTATATATGAATCATTTAAGCTGTTATAACCATTGACTTCGATTATGTCCTCGATAATACGGCCTTTACGCCCGTCTGGATATTCTATATAAACAATACAAACAACAACATCGATAGCAGAGCCTATAAGCTCTTTTAAATCACCAGCTGCATTAGGATCCTCCTGTGCCAGAAGCTTAATGCGAGATAATCCCTGCTCAGTTGAATTGGCATGAACAGTGCAAGCTCCACCAGGATGACCGGTGTTCCATGCCTTTAGCATTGTGAAAGCGGCTCCGTCACGGACTTCACCTAGAACTATACGGTCAGGACTTTCACGAAGACAGCCTGCAAGTAAACGAGTCTGGTCGTAGCGGATGCCTGATTTGCCAGTGTCCTGCTTTGTAAGCTTGGGGAGATAGTCTTTGGCAGGACACTGTAATTCAGGCAGGTCTTCAATGGCTGCTATTCTATGATTAGGAGAAATCCTGGCAATTGCTTCTAAAACGGCGTTTAGGAAAGTTGTTTTTCCAGTTCCGGTTCCGCCAACAACTAAAATGTTTTTTCGTTGCTTGATGGCAGTTTCTAAATAGTCCCGATGACTTTGGCTAAGAACACCTTGCATAACGTAATCTGCAAGGGTAAAGATTTTAGTAGCTTTTTTACGGATGTTAAAGCTGGCTGCACTAACGATTGGGGGAACATTACCATGAAAGCGGCAACCGTAGCCAACGATTTCTGTATCGACATCTGGAACATCTTCGTTAACTATTTTGCCGGCTTGACCAGCCACTACTTGAACAATGGTAAGAGCTTTAACCTTTTCAACGTGTATATCAGTAAGCACTTTTCCTTCGTTATAGGACTGATACCATATACAGCCATCAGGATTAAGATATAGCTCTGTAACATCATTACGTTGTAATATTTCTACTATGGCTGGGCCTAAGGCTGTATCAAGCGTAGGGTTAGGACTATTCATGGCTAATTGGTTACAGCTACAGGGAGATAATCTCTGTCAGCCCATTTGTTATCTTTGTTGTTAACGTAATCATCGTAGAGTGAATAGCAGGTTAAAATAAGCTCGCTATCCGGATTCTTTTCGGTTTCGGTCTTTAAGAAAAGTAAGATTCCTAAGATAAGGGCTCTATCCTTAAAGCCAAATTTTAAAGCGGAGAGGAAACGGCCAAAGAAATTTTTAACTGCTTCATCTCGGCTATTTTCATATTCGGCTTCAGCATTACGTTGTTTGGATTTTGCGTTTTCAACCATTTTCATAAGACGTTCAACTTCAGCCATATAGATAGAGTTGGAACTGTCAAAGTTTTCATCAAGAGCTAATATGTATAGCGCATCACAACGCTGATTTTCTTGATTTTTTCGTCGAGCCATTATCCTTTCACCTCGGTTCGTTGGTAGACTTATATTCAAAAGTCTTGGCTTGATGTGTGTCGGTTTCATCAGGAGTATTTTCCTGATACATAAAATCTGATTTCTTGTAATAGGCTGCAAGTTTTCTTTCCTTCCAGGCAGCTATTGCAGCATCTCGCTCTGGATAGGGATTGTTACGAATTAAATCTGATACTATAGGAGCATCTACAAGACGCTTTTTGAAATAATCATTTTCATAATACTTAACCTTATCGGTTAAGATGGGTAATCTTCCAGTTGGTACAATAACCTCCTGGTCACCTAGTCGCTTAAATTCATCAGCTGTTAGTAGAGGTCTAGCTGTTTCGCTATTGGTAATAGTATCCATTCCAAAGAGTTGATTTGACTCGGCTCTGCTTTGAGTAGTTATTGTTTTGTTGCCAATTTGAGCTTCGGCATATTTTGCAGTATCGTTATCATTTGGCGCATAATAAATCTGAGTATGGCAGTTCATAAGAATCTGATTATCCTTGGTGTAAATGGCATTAATTTGCGGTACACCTTGGGTAATAATAAAAGATTTTAGACCATAGCCTGCTGTAAATGATAAGGTAGAGACATAATTTTGAAGATTACCTAAGGCTGAAAATTCATCTAATAAAACAAGACATTTATGTTTGTAAATAGTCTGGCATTGCCCATCCTTGTATTCGCCTATTTTAGCAGTATGCTTGATGCCTAACAGCTCGAAAAAAAGACGGAAAATAGGGGACAATCTTTTGAGGTCTGAGGGTGGTGTTACAAGATATAAAGATACTGGCTTTTCGTGATTCATGACATCATCTATGCAAAAATCACTGACAGATGTGTTGTAGCTTAAAACCGGATCAACGTATTCTTTTAGAGCAGTGCTTGCCGTTGATACAATGGAACCGCCCTCGTTCTCAGGCTTTTCGGCAATTTCGGTAAAGGTCTTGAAAACAATAGGATGAATATTAGGATAGTTTCTTAAGGATTCCTGATTACTATAGCAATCCTTTAAATCCTTAGGAGTAAAGAGCTCATAAATATATTGCTGTTCTTCTTTGCTCCAACGTCTAATTTTGATGCCTTCGTTAGGTACATGATGAAAGTCTTTTAGCTTTTTTACGGCTTCCATGAAGCCTAGATTCTGCTCGTCAAAAACATCTAAACCATCTTCGCCAACGGCAGGTTTGCCATTTTGATTGTAGCGTTGAACTTTGACTGTTTTTGATTGCAGAAATGAATTCACTGTATCCAAATTGGGCTCTTCTGGGTAACTCTCCGGATCAGCATAATGAGCATATTTAAGATGAAGTATAACGGCAGTTATTAGTTTGGCTGCGTTTGCAGTCCAGTGGTCAGGTTTCCCTTTGCCTTCATAGTCTGCTAAAATACCTGCTATGTTTTGAGCTTGGGAAACTTCTTTTTTGGTGCCTATTTCTATTTCATCCAAAGGGTTCCAACGAGCGGTGGAACCATCCGTGCTAGTAGGTTCAAACTTAATTGTTGTTTGTCCCATACGTTTACGCCAACCACTAGTAACGCCCCAGTTTTCTGATTTTATATCATTGACTAGGCAGGAAGAGGTCCATTCTCCTAATAGAGTAGGAATAATAAGACCAACACCTTTACCGGAACGGGTAGGTGCTATTACTAGCATATGGGCACTGCTATCTTCATGAAGATAATTGTGATCTAAGGAAGAGTACCATCTGAATAATTTTTTATAAATAAACACTATGGGATAAACCGTCAAGGGGTTATGCTTTTTAGCATTGTAACTTGGAGTGTTGTCTAATTGCTTATTTACATCGGCTAGCTTTTGGGCTAATGCTTTTACCTGCTCTTGATTGTTACTATCTATTGCTTCAACTTGGAGAATTTGGTTTTCAAGAGCTTGCCTAAGGTTGAACAGTTTATCCCTATGAGTGTTTATTTTTTTATCAAAACGTACTTCTGCGTTAGCTTCAAGGTTCTTCTTTATAACCTCTAACCAGCGTATGAACGAGGTTATGGTTTTCATTGTTGGAGAGTCATTTAAACCGATGACAACTCCATGGGCAGAGATGAAGCCGGCCTTTTTTACTTCCTCTTCATCAGCCCATCTTGCGCTTCCGTGACTATCTAAAACTTTCTCAGGTTTTACAAAATAGGCGGTTGCTAAAAAGCCTATGAAGCCTAAATAAAAATACCATTCGGTATCATTAAAAAGCTGTGGAATGTATGGCTTAAATTTTGCATACCAGCTAAACCAACTCCATGGCCAATAGAAACTTACACCATCATATTTGAAGATAGGTGAGCCTAATAGTTTGTCGTAATGGCAAAGTGCAGCCAGCTTTTGTGTTGCTAGGAATGAACTTATAACTAAAGGAATACAACCGCAGAACACACCTGTAGTTTTATTCATAAAGGTATTCTCCTAGAGATAAATCCTTGTTTATGAATACAGAAAATTGAATTCCTGGGCGAATTATTACTGTAGGATTTAAGTTAGCATCTCTATTGACAATGGATTGTGCGGTGTTAAGAATTGAAGCTACGCTACCAGCAACAGCTTCTTCACCAGGACTGCGATTATCAGTGCCGTTACTGTTTCCTGTTGCTGATTGAACGCCTGCAGAAAAGAGCGCAGATAGGAAAGCAGTACGCAATAACGTTGAACTATGCTGGTCATATTTATCCTTTAAGCCTGGGAAGCCGGGACCGTCTATTCCTTGCTGGTCTGGCAAATCTAGGCTTACTCCATTGGGGAAAATGATTCGGTTAAAGGCAACGGCTAATCGTTTATTACCACGGGCTCCTGCAGAACCTGACTTGCCTATAAGCTTTGCTCCTTGTGGAATTAACAGATGCTTTCCGCTAAGGCTGTCATATACATCCTGTCTTACCATTGCAACAATATCACCGTTGGGAACATCACTTGAAGCACCTGTAAGCGTTGTGGCAGGAATAACCGTACCTGCATGAATAACGTGAGTTTCAGTTGATGTATGAGCTAAGGAATAAGTAGCTGTAGTTGCAGTTTGGATAGTTGAGGTATTAGCCTTTATTTCAAATGAAATAGGACTGGCAAGAATTTTATCCCGTTCCCTCTGCTTTATTTCTTCGCTAGGATTATTTGCTGGTAATGGAGGAGGATAATAGGCTGGAGCTTGTTGAGGTGGAACAACAGATGGAGGAGGTGTAGGCTTATCTATCTGTTGTTTTAGATTATCGTCAATCTGCTTATCTTTAAGCTGCTTGTCATATTTGGCAATATCTTTGTAAGAATCAGGCAGACTAGCAGCAGGGTTATTGACAGTAGAAGGAATGGATAAATCTACGCCTTCATTTCTAGTAGGAGCAGTATTAGAGGCTAAAGAATTGGATAATAATAGCCCTGCGCATAAAGCTGCAATTCCACCTACGCCATATAATATAGTTTTATTTTTGAGAGTTTTGGCACCATCTGCTGGATCAGAATTGTCTCCTTCAAAGCATTCACCCACAAACTCATTGGGCTCATTATCAAAATAATTTTCTTGGGCAGAATCGGTATCCTTATTGCTTTTTAGGTGTTTAAGTTTATCTAACAATTGACTAATAAAGCTCATCTAAATACCTGCTTTCTTTTTGGTAGGCACGAAGTCTACGGAAACATTTTTTGCAAATAAGAGTCTACCTTTGGTAAAGGTTCTGTCAGCAATAAACATATTTCCCTTTACTCTGTAATTAACGATGGTCATTTTATTATCTGTATCGACTAGGTAGAGAACAGGTAGGTCATAGCGGTTAGATTCCGGCATTCTTATATAGGTGTGGATACCATCATCAAAAATCGCTACAGGTAAAAAGGTATCAGGAATTGCTTGCTTGTTTTTTAAGGAGTAATTGAAATTAAGAATATGTTTTTTTACAGGTATACCTTTGTTATATAAGCCAGAGGCTTTACTGTTTTTTAGCTCCATGCTTTTAATCAGAGCATTTTTGCTTGCTTTTTCTTCATCTGTAAAATGCCAGTCAACAATGGGAGTATACCTATCTGTTGCATTTAGAATTAGCCTGTAAGAATGAGTCGTAGTATTGATAATGAGATTGGTGCTTATATCATCCTTTATAGGTTTGATATAAACATGAGTAACATTGTTGACGGTGGTATTATCAATAGCCCATTGAACGGTATCGCCAGCAGCAATATGAGTTAAGCTTTCGCCTGGTTTAAGGCAGATATCTGTTATACGTCCAGTCATGCAATCAATTTCATACAAAGATTCAGGCTTATATTCAAAGATTACTTTTGAACCGCTTAACTGAGCATCCTGTGCATTGTATATTGCTTTTGGGCCTTCAGCAGAGCAGGTTCTTGCAGTTGATAAGATAAGACAAGGAAGTAGGCTGGAATAAAATAGTTTTCTTAACATGCTTATTACCTCATTGAGAACCTGCGGCTTCACGAGCATAGTTCAAATCAGCAATTGTAAGACCTAGAGGATTAATGAGAAGTTCTTCCTCTCTTGTAGGCGGATTAATAAGCACAGTAAATAAAGCAACATAATATTCCTCTTTGCCGGTTAAGGATCCGCCTATGTTATATTCAGTTTCAGACCAACGTACTTGAAAGGTTCGGTCACTACCAGGTTGTTTTTGTAAAGATCTGATTTTTACTTGGGTTGTAGTACGCCCTAGTCGAGCAAGTTGGTTTTCTTCAGAAATCATACGATTATATTTTTGCGAAGCTGCTTGAGTCATATAATGTTGAGATTTCGTCCAGTTTTGTTTGTAAAGGATGGGGTCTAAAGGAAGTGTTCTGGTGGCTCTTACAAATTCAGAAAGGAAGTATTTAATTTCTGCTTCTTTGGGACTGTAGTTAGTAGCTACAAGTTGGTTGCCTGCTTCAACTTGGCCAGTTGCATTGTCAACCCTGACAACGTAGGTTTTATAATTTGAAGTAGTAGAAATATACACACAGGCAGCTACACATAGGACCACTAATGCTAAGTAAATTAGGTTTCTACGTTGTGCCAGGTGCTTATCATAAGCCAGATTGTTTAAATCTGATTGATATACTCCATGTGCATCTTGATCAAATATGTCGTGAATTTTTCCGTTAGGTGTAAATCTAGGTTGCTCCAATTGTTATCTCCTTCCAGATATTGTTATTGATGGATATTTTAATACAAAATATGTTAAAAATCAAGAGAAAAATAACTAAAAATGCAATTTTATAACGATAGAATAACAGTATTCGTTAGAAAATGTATAAATTGCGTTTACAAAAACTTCCAAATGGCGTATAATACCAAAAACATAATGGTAATGCGCATTTAAGCATTTCTCTAAAGAAATGCCATGCGACTCGCCTATTGCTCGCAAAACCGGCTGCAGCCGACACTTTGCAGTGTATGGCGCCTTTACAGGCGAAAATAAATTCTTAAAGAACGGAGGCTACGGTAAATGACACACTATTTGTGTAGAGTAAAAGCTCATGGTGTTATGCGTAATGGAGCCAAGATAAATACTCAGACGCATTATGACTATATTTCTCGTGAAGGTAAATATGAACATATTAAAGGTCGCAAGGAAGATTTGGTTTATAGAAAAAGTGGTAATATGCCTATATGGGCAACAAACAATCCTGAAGAATTTTGGCATCAGGCAGAAGAGCATAGGGCCCAAAAGGGAAATGCGTATAGGGAATTCCTACTGGGATTGCAAGAGGAACTATCGCTTGAGGAAAATATAGAGATAGTTGAAAGATTACTAGAGGAAACAGGTATAGGTGATAAGCATGCTTATTCTTTGGCTATCCATGATAAACAGGCTGCTTTTGATAAGGAGCATAGAAATATCCATTGTCATTTGATGTTCAGTGAAAAGATAATTGAACGAGATAGACCTTTAGAGGCAGATAAATATTTTAAGCGTTATTCTAAAAATGATAAGGGGGAGCCAACTCAAGGCTACAAGGCGGATAGAACGTACCAGAGCAAGCAGGGAGTATTAGAATTGCGGAAGCTTTGGCAGGATATTGTAAATGAAAAGCTTGAAGAAAAGGGAATTGCAGCCAGGGTAGATTGCAGAACCCTGGAGGAGCAGTATGATGAAAAGATAGAAATTGGTGAAATATTTGAAGCCCAATACTTTAAACGGTTGCCTGCTCAGCATCTTGGCAAGGAATTTCAGAATCCTGTAGAGCAAAGAGAAATGAGGCTGCAATGTGAAGAGAATTATGAAGCTGAAAGGAATGGAGAACGTGTAATTTACCCCGAACCTCAAAACCTGCATGATGTAAAAAAGATTATTTTTATGCGAGATTTTGTTGTCCGCAAAATAGCTAAGGAACTACAAAGAGCTAGAAAAGAAAACCTTAGATTAAGCTTAAAAAATGAGGAGGGAGCTGTCTCCGAAAAAGATGCTTTGGTTATTACTAATACGGATATCATTAGTTATGAAATTGAAATCCAGCATAAGCTGCAAAATGAAATTGCAGCTCTTAATGATCGCTATCGCCATGAACGCAAAGGTTTAATATCCAATAAAAAAAGCATGGCTAAGGCCATGCACGAAGTTTATGGTGATGAGTATAATGCCAATAAAAATAATCCTGCCATACTCAAAGAGTATGAACAGAATCCAATAGTCATTGCAAAGGCTGAAGAATATCAGCGAGAGGTTTATATTAAATTGGCAAAAAATGAGTTTTTGGGAGAAGAATATCAGCAATGCAAAGCTTTGTATGATAGAACAAGGAGAAAGAAGGCTGTTATTCTAAAGCAGTATAACAGCATCAAGAATCAATGTCTGCAACACAGAACCCAGGAGCTTGTGGATGAACGTATTAGGCTCTATAACGAATTGCAGGCTAATAATCTTGAAACAAAAAACTTAGGACAAAGGATATTCGATTATGAAAAACTGCTATCCGGTCCAGCGAATAAGAAGACCATTTTGACCATGGCTGACCATATTTCTGAAGCAAATAACAAGCTCAAAATTAGCTTGAAAGAGCTGTATAAATTAAAGATTAGCAAGGAAAAAGAACTATTACAGGCAGAAAATATTATAAAATCTGCTCAGGAATTGCCATCGGATACAGTAGTTTTTGCAGATAAAATTGAGCCTTTGGTAAACTTGGATACTAAAATTAATGGTGAAAATAAAGTCTGTTCTTTGCCACTGATGTATTACAATAACAACACCTATTGCTTGATAGATACTACTAACTCAAATGATAATAATGATACCATAAGAGCTGTAAAACTTTTTGATGAAATCAAAGCTGGTAAGGCGCCGGTTTATTGGCTTAAATTATCTAAAAGCGGAAACAAACCGCACATTATTTCCGTAAATAGTACCAAGAGCACTGTAAGAGTATATAAAATTTCTAGTAGGGGAGATGCTGCTATTAATCCTGCTCAAGTTGCTTTAAAAGACAACACCATCCAGCATATTGTAGATCAGGCGACCCAGGTTGCAGATTCTAAAATTAAACCACAATGGCCGCAGGATAATCCTGATACGAATGATGAAATCGTCAAGCAGCTAGAACAGGATAAGCAGGAAAATTATTTGTTAATATAAAGCGAGGTAGTGTGCGGTTCGAAGTTGTCGTAGCATAGAACATCACTAATAATTTTTATATTTTGGATTTTGGATTTTCCATACCTAAATTAAACGATGTAAATAGTTTTATGTCCTATTTGTTTCATTATGCATCTTCGCTTTCAAAACTTTAAAATTTTTGAACTTTTGAAAGTGCAAGTCTAGGTAGTATTTTGTGGAAGTTTTTGTTTTGCATAACTTGTCTATTCTTTGATTACATGTACGTAAATTAGAAAATATCAGTTTACAAAATACATTTCGTATGATAAAATATCATTACCATTTTGGTAACGAAATTTGCGGAAGAAGAAAGCTATGAAAATAATCTATAAAAATAAGACGGCTGAAGAACAATTTAGTTCTAAATACAAGAAAAAGTGGAGATATCCTAAAATAGTAGAGCAAAAGTTACAAGCAGCAGAAAACTTTATAGACAGAGTACCTAGTTTTTTGGATATATATAATTATAAGCCTTTTCATTTGGAAAAATTAAAAGGTGATAGAAAAGAAGAATGGAGTATAAGATTAGGGAATACGGGATATAGGGTTACCCTTATTCCGTGTGATGATAACAAGAATCCGATTGTTGAAGGAGATATAATTTCTCAATGTAAATATATCAAAATCATATTAGTTACGGAGGTGTCTAATCATTATGAGTAATATCAAGGAATATAACGATCTGATGGCATTCCATCCTGGCTATTATGTTGCAGAAATTATCGATGATATGCAAATGAGTCAGGCTGAGTTTGCGAAGCGACTTGGAACTACAGCAAAAACCATTAGCCAATTGGTTAATGGTAATTGTGCAATATCTAAGGATCTGGCTCAAAAATTGGCCAGTATGCTCGGAATCAGCGTTGAAGCTTGGCTAAATTTACAAAAAGAATATGATTTAAAGGTTATGGAAATTAAAGAGAAGGAGAGAATAGATTCTCAAATTTGCATAGCGAAATTAATCAACTATTCTTTTTTTGTGAACGTAGCAAATTTGCCTAAGACAAAAAAATGGGAAGAAAAAGTTATTAATTTATGTAAATATCTTAAAGTTGCGGATTTGAATCTTTTAAAAAGCAGAGACTTCCTTGTTAATTTTAGAAGTGGAATATCAGATACAACAGAAAAAAATATAATAAATGCGCAGGCTTGGCTCCAAACTGCTATTAATCTCGCAGACAATCTTAGGGGCAACAAGTATGATGCTGAAAAACTAAAATCGTATCTTCCTGAAATTAGGTCAATGACGTTGGAAAAACCAGAAATGTTTATGCCGAGACTGCATGAAATATTTGAAGAGTGTGGAGTTACTTTTGTTCTGCTTCCATATTTAAAAAATTCAGGTATCAATGGTGCTGTAAGATGGTTTAATGATGAAGAAGTTTTACTTGCTATGAATAACAGAAATACCTATGCTGATGTTTTTTGGTTTTCGCTATTTCATGAAATTAAGCATGTATTTCAAAAGAAGCATTCGATGGTGTTTCTATCTGCTGATAAATGTTTTGATCTAATAGAATTAAACCAGATGTTAGAGTATGATGCCGATGCGTTTGCAAGTAATTGCTTGATTCCTCCAAAAGAATATAAGGAATTTTTGAAAAATCAAAATATAACTAGAAGTTCAATAAAAGAGTTTGCACAACGCATTGGAATTCATCCCGGAATTGTGGTAGGAAGATTGCAGCATGATGGTAATTTAGGACCTGATTGTTACCATGACTTAAGACCGCATTATAAAATTGTAGTTTAAGATTAGTATTAAGCACTCTTCGTTTTGAACCGCTACCCGTCAAGAGGACAATGAAATAATATAAAGTTTTTCTAGGCTAGTATCTATTGGTGCTAGTCTATTTTTACTTTTGATATGCGCTGGCTATGGCAGGTCTTTTTCGATACCTGTTGCTGATGTCCGCAAATAAACTTATTTGCTTAGAGCTTTGCGGAAAAAGTGTTTGTTTTCAATGTAAATAACCCGGAAAAAGTGTAAAAAAGCATTAAAAAAATGCGGGAAAAGTGTCATATCTTATCGAAGAAAATAAAGAAGTCGTTTGAAGCTACTTGTAATTATATCACCATAGTGATATAATTACCTTGAGGTGAGAAGTCATGTCAAAACTTACGATTTATCATGGATCCGAATATATAATACAGAAACCAACCTACGGGTTAGGAAAAATACATAACGATTTTGGGTTAGGCTTCTATTGTACTGAATATAAAGACTTGGCTAAAGAATGGGCATGCTCTTCTTTGAGCGGAGGGTACGCAAACCGATATACTATTGAAACTGACGGACTGAACATCCTTCATATTAATTCATTTGAGTATAACATTCTTAATTGGATTGCAGTATTAGTCGCAAATCGGCTTTTTAAAATTAAAACACCTGTAGCTAACAGGGCAAAAAGATATTTAACTGAACATTTTTATCTAGATGTAAATGCCTATGATATTATCACGGGTTATCGAGCTGATGATTCATATTTTGATTTTGCCGATGCATTTCTCAATAACGCTATAACTGTAAAACAACTGGCATATGCAATGCGGTTAGGAAAACTTGGGGAACAGATTGTGATAAAGTCGCCTCAGGCCTTTGAAGCTCTGAATTATGAAGGATATAGTAAGGCTGAACCCAATATATACTATCCGTTGCGAAAGTCCCGGGATACTTTAGCTACGCAGGAATATCTTAAAATTCTTGAGCAGGAAGAAGATGGTCTATACATGGCTGATATAATGCGAGAGAAGGTGAAACAGGATGACCCACGCTTATCTGGAAATATATCTGAATAGGGCTATGTCAAACCTTGGCGATGCCTTTGACTATGCCATAAACGATTGTGGAATAGCTAATAATACGTTTGTTGATATTTTTTGTAATAGTATAGTATGCCGGAAACTTGAAAATGGAGAACCTAAATATCTGGTGGGTATGAGCGGAGTAGAGCTTGCAATAGCTTGCATCGAGGAACAGACTGATATAAGGAATCAGGTTATTCCAAGCGTAAGCTATGACCGATCTCCAGAATACTGGTGCGGATGGGCAATATGCTTTTACCAATGGTATTCTAAAATGAGCTATAAGGAAATTTTCTCTATGGTCTCAATAGAAGATTTGCTAAGAATGTACCCTACGCTTCATGAGGCAGATATTACTAAATTTGTAGAGATAATGGATCTTCGTTCTGAGCGTCAAAGTGAAATAACGAAATTAAAACGTTTCAGAAAAGCCAAAGGATTATCCCAAAGTGGTTTAAGCGCCTTGTCAGATGATTCTCATAGATCAATACAGATGTATGAAAAGAGAAAGAAAGATATAAATAAAGCTAGCGATGTAACGATGCTGCGACTTAGCAAAGTACTTGGATGCAGGATAGAAGACCTAATAGAAGCGATATAAAAAAATCACACGCATTCATAGTATATAATAGGCAACAATGCCGAACTATGTTATGAGTGCGTGTTTTGTTTTTTAGTATAATTTAAATTTATATTTTACTATGAAAAACCGATCTCCCAATCGTTAGATTTTAGGTCTAACTTTTGGGGGTCGGTTCAGTTTGACAACATTGTCCAAGGCTTTTGACTTTTTTATGCTATAGCTATGTCTGCATTTCTCGGAATACCACAATCAAGAAATTGGTGCTTTTTTAACGGATTCATTAGGATGTAAGAGTATAGACCAGTTCAAAAGTAATGGTGTCATTACTAAACAGGATGTTATTGAATTGTTGAAAGTTACACCTACGCAAGCTTATGCAGTTATTAAGAAGTTGCAGCAGGAAGGAAAACTTGAGTTGTTATATGGAGGTAAGTATTCCAAGTACAAAATAGTTGAATAATTTGTTTCTAATTCATTGTAATAACGAGTTAAAAATGAGTTAAAAATGAGTTAAACAACGAGTTAAAAGTTCAGTTAGGACGATAATGCTTAAGAAATACGGTATCATCATCCTGCACGAGTGACAATTAAATATGTTTACCGCAGACTACCCATCTGCGGTAATAACCTAAAAAAGAAAAGACAGGTTCAGATTCTCGGTTAATTCCGTGTGTCTGGGCATGTCTATTTTTTGCTCTTTTAACGTTTCTTTCCGCCCTTGCCGCGCTTGCTACCGGGAGATTTTAAGAGATCCGAATCGCGCAGGTCTTCATAAGCACCACCAGTTCATCCTTGGTGAATTTATTGTACTTGTTGTCAAGTTGGCCTAGGAACATGTCCGTCTTATCAACCGAGCTCTAATAATTGTTGACAGTAAATGGTGAAAGTAGGTGTTTAAGAATTTGTATATGTTTGATGCTGCTGTACCACAAAGCGGCAGATAACGTCAAGACCCACTGTCAGCTGGTAAAGCGGACAGTGCCTTGGAGCGGTGCTCAAAAAGATTTTTTGCGCAGGTAATGCGCACCGGAACGTGTTCCTAAAAATCTTTTTGCAGCAGGTCTGACTTTATCTTTGCTTTGTGGTGTGTGAAATTTGTTATTGTCATGAACAATATTATGTGGGACGATAACGCAAATTATCATTAGATAGGAGCATAGAAAATGGCAAAAACATTTTATCCAAGAAAGTCTGTTTATGTGGAAGCCTCTGAACCACATCCGGTTGGTACAGCATATAAGGTGTCTGTAGGTAATGAAGAGTGGGAAGGTTGTTTTAAACTTGTTGTTAAAGTACAGTTAGTTGTTAATGGAAAAATTCAGGGAAGGAAAAGTCCTTCATATCCCATCGGTACAGATGATTTTAAAAGGGTTTCAGAAGCTATAGATACACTTATGGCAATTGGAGAAAATCAGAGATAATATTTAAAAAATAATTATGCAACTTTTTTATATTAAGGCATAATTTATGCAAAAAAGTTATCTTTTATGTATTTCTTGTTCTAAAAATACGATTTTACGGAAAAATATTCAATATTTTATATGCTTTTTTGTGAATTAAACAGGGTGGTTTACACTTTTGGTAAAATGTGTTAAAATAATTGCATCAATTGTGTAAACCGTTTGGGTCCTGTTCTGGTTTCGCAGAAGGGTAGGTTCTCTTTAGCGCTACCACGATATGCGAAATTCTAAAGTTGGTTTTTATCGCCCTATACTTAAGAATTTTCTTCAAATTTAGCTCAGAGCTACGGCTCTGGGCTATTATTTTGCTTATTTTATTAACAAATTATAACACAAATAATGTTTGCTATTGGTAGCGCTTTTTGGTATAATGGGTACACACACTGAGTGTGTTCCATATCAAAACAATAACCAATACCTTGTTCCTAGCTCCTTCAGTTAGGAATTTGGTATTGGTTATAAATCTAATTATATGAAAATGAGGATTTTATTCTGAGAGCTGCATTATATGCTCGCTTTTCTAGCGAAAACCAACGCTACGAATCAATCTCCGGTCAATTACGGTGCAGTGAAGAATATTGCCTAAGAAAAGGTTATACCATTGCTGCCAGGTACACGGATGAGGCTCGTAGCGGTACGACAATTGTTG
>JAKSOK010000209.1 GCA_024405615.1 Phascolarctobacterium sp. | reverse complement strand
ACGTATAAAATCGTGCAGCGAAGCGTGTCGCTTGCGACTGAGGATAGGAAATTACAAAAAAATCCCCGTACTAAATGTACGGGGATTAATATTATGCGTTAGCTTTTTCTTGTTTGAAGGCTCTGCCCATTTCGTTAACTTGTTGCATAACTTTGTAGAATTGCTCCTTATTAACGCAAGCAGGTTTGTGTTTCCAAGCTGCAGAGGATTGGAACTTATTGAACATGGTTTCATATTCTTCTTCAATGTCGATTTCGATATCATCGAAGCAAACAGGTAAGCCGATAGAATAGTTGAATTCCATAAGCTTCTTAACCATTTCCATGTCTTCATCATAAGCTACTTGAACAAGTGTGCCTAAAGCTACAACTTCACCATGTAAGTGGTTGTGGCCTTTCTTGGTTACGGTAGAACCATAATAGATGCAGTGTGCCAGCATGCTGTTGTAGTAGTAGGAATTGTCAGTGGTTGTGGTCAGGTTAGAAGCCAAACCAGTGGAAATAATAATATCCAAGATTACTTGAATTAATTCAAAGCTGTTAGTATGGCTACGGAAATCATCTAAAGCTTTTTTACCATTCTCTAAAATAGGTGCAGTGCAGACACGGCTGATTTGTTGACCTAACAGAGTGGTATGGAAAAGTTGATCATATTTACTAGCAAAAACTACTTCGAATTCTTTACTTAAAGCATCACCGATGCCTGCCCAGAATAAAGGTTCTGGAGAATCAGCGATAATAGAAGAATTGATAAAGCAATGATTACAGGGCTTAGTGGGGAAGTTGCCTCTAAAGCTTCCACCAGGATGATACATAATTGCTTGTGCAGAGAAAGCTGCGCAGTTAGAGCCTACAGTGGGGAAGGTAAATAAGGGCTTATCCATGAGGTGAGCTGCGTATTTAACAGTATCAATTGCACGGCCGCCGCCAACTGCGAAAAGGATGTCAGCTTCTTGGACAATAGGCATATCCATGAGCATATGGCTGTTTTCATGGGTGCATTCTCCACCGTACCAAATAAAATCTAAAATTTTAATATCAGAATCTTTAACGCCTTCGATAATAGCGTCTTTGCTCTTTGCTAAAGCGGTTTTACCACCGATTACAACAACTTTTTTTCCTAAAAAGCGTGCTGCATAGGGAATTTGCTTATAGCAATCAGCACCAATAGAGTAGGATGATAAATTAACAGTATAGTTAGTAGTGTTAATCATTTTTTCCCCCTTAAAATATATGCTTTTTAAAGCTTGATAAAATAATTATAGCACTAAAAGATATTAAAAAACAACATTTAAAATTCAACGTCCAATTAAAAATATAAGTATTTGTGAATCTAGTAAATATATATAAGATTTTGATTGATAAAGAATAATGAGTATGTTATAATATAAAAAATTTAAGAAGACAGTTCGTGACCATCCTGTCTTTAAACAAAACTACGGGCGTATACTGGTGCTCGTACCAGTATTTTTATTTGCATGGCAAGGATTGCGTCTGTAGTGACACAATCCTTTTTATTTTGGAGAAAATATGAAAGCATTAGTACTTTTAAGTGGTGGTGTTGATAGCTCCACCTGCTTAGGTTTGGCTAAAGAAAAATATGGTGATGAAGTTATTGCTTTGTGCTTATTCTATGGACAAAAGCATAGCAGAGAAATAAAATCTGCTGAGGATGTTGCTACATTTTATAATGTGAAGCTTTTGACGATGGATTTGGCTAAAATATTCATGTATAGTGATTGCTCGTTATTGCAGGGTTCTAAGGAGGATATTCCATTGGTTTCCTACGCAGAGCAGTTGGCAGACAAACCGAATGGTGTAGTTAGTACCTATGTTCCTTTCCGTAATGGCTTATTCTTAAGTACTGCTGCTAGCATCGCTTTAGAATATGGTTGCGAAGTAATATATTACGGAGCTCATGCAGATGATGCGGCAGGCAATGCCTATCCTGATTGTAGCGTCGAATTCAATGCTGCTATGGCACAGGCCATTTATCTTGGAAGCGGTAAACAACTTAAAATAGAAGCGCCCTTTGTGGGCAAGCACAAAAAAGATATTGTTGCCGAAGGTTTAAGATTAGGCGTTCCTTATGATTTAACCTGGAGTTGTTACTGTGGTGGCGAGAAACCATGTGGCCAATGTGGTACTTGCCTTGATAGAGCAGCGGCTTTTGCTGCCAATGGTGTTGTAGATCCTGCTTTAGAAAAATAGTATTAGAGGAGAAAATAATGCAAGCTAGTTCTAAATATTCAAAATTAACTTTATCTGGTATTTATGTAGCTTTATTTTTAGTAGTTATGTTGTGTACTCAAAGCTTTGCTTTTGGCCAATATCAAATCCGTATTGCTACAGCACTTTATGGTTTGAGCGCACTTTTCCCATTTTTAATCCTGCCTTCCTGTGTTGCAAATGTTTTAAGTAATACCCTTATGGGAGGTTTGGGAATTCTCGATATTGTAGGTGGCGGATTAGTTGGTCTGATGACTACAAGCCTCATTGTCTTTGGTAAAAAACACGGCTGTGGTAATTGGATTGTCTTTTTAGCAGTAACCTTTATTCCAGGATTGTGTGTTCCTGTTTGGTTATCCATTTTGCTCAATATTCCGTATTGGGTATTAGCTTCTAGTATATTAGTTGGACAGGCAATTTGTGGCATTTGCAGTATGCTTTTAGTTGGTTCACTGGAAAAAATAGGCGTCAGTAAAAGCATCATGATGAAGAGTATATAAGGAGATAATTATGGCAAGTGGAAGAAATGCAGAAGAACTGCAAGGTGTAAGTCTTTTAGGCAATAAAACTAAATATAAAAGTGATTATGCACCGGAGGTTTTAGAGTGCTTTATTAATAAGCATCCAGAAAATGATTATTTTGTAAAATTTAACTGTCCAGAATTTACTAGCCTTTGTCCTATGAC
>JAKSOK010000208.1 GCA_024405615.1 Phascolarctobacterium sp. | reverse complement strand
ACTACTCCTTTTAATACAGAAAATTCTATTAGCGTAGATGAAGCTAATTATTATGGACATTATCCATATCAAATTGAAGAAAACTATTTTACCCAAAGCAAGCTGAGCACTAAACCAGGCACTTATAGGGAAAAAACAGTTGCAGTTAACAGCTTTAAACCTAATAAATTTGGCCTGTATAATATGCATGGTAATGTAAATGAATGGGTATGGGATTATTACGGAACTTATTCTACCGCTGCAGTTACCAATCCAACTGGTCCTGAGCAAGGTTCTTTAAAGGTATATAGAGGTGGTGGATGGAACGATTTTGCTAAGAATTTGCGTTCTGCCTATAGAGCAACTTTGCCTGAGAATAAGGCTAGCTATAATATCGGTTTGAGATTAGTTCGCAATGCTATAGCGGGTGTTGGCACTATTGCTGGTGCAGCAAGTAAAAATATCACTTCTGACAAAAAAGGCAAAGTGCTTTTAGCTTATTTCAGCTGGGGTGGTACAACTAGAGGCATTGCTCGAGAAATTCAAAAGCAAAGTGGTGCTGATGTTTTTGAAATTACATTGGTTAAACCCTATTCTAGTGATTATCATGAAGTTTTAAAAGAAGCTCAAAGAGATCAAAATCAACAAGCTCGTCCCCAAATAGCCAATAAAGTCAATAACTTCCAAAATTATGACGTAATATTATTGGGATATCCCAATTGGTGGGCATCTATTCCCATGCCTATAGCTTCTTTCTTAGAGGAGTATGATTTCAAGGGTAAGAAAATTGTGCCCTTCTGTAGTCATGGCGGTGGTCGCTTAGGTCAAAGCCTGACAGCAATTAGTAAGTTAGCACCAGATGCAGAGCTGGGCGAAGCCTTATCTGTGCACTATGGTGGTGGTTCTAGCTTAAATAAAGATATTGCTGAATGGTTAAAAATAAATAAAGTTAAATAGGAGGAATCAAGATGAAAAAAATTACTTTAGTTTTAATGACACTATTATGTTTACTGGGCTTAGTTGGCTGTGGCGGAGCTAGCAAAGCAGAAAATGCGCCTGCTCCAAAAAAGGCTGAAGCTGCTGAAAGTCTTAAGGGAAAAAAAGCGTTGGTTGTTTACTTTTCTTATAGTGGACAAACAGCAAAGGTAGCAAAGGCTGTGCAGGAAGCTACCAAAGCTGATATTTTTGAAGTTAAAACCGTTCAACCTTATCCGCAAGGTTATCATGAATGCACAGATTATGCAAAGGCTGAAAAAGCTCGTAATTTTCATCCCGAAATTCAAGGAAATGTTCCTAACATTAAAGATTATGATGTAGTATATATGGGATTCCCTATTTGGTGGTATGATGCTCCTATGGCTATATATACCTTCATTGATAAGCACGATTTGAGTGGTAAGACTGTCGTAAGCTTCTGCACCAGTGGTGGTAGTCCTATCAGCGAATCTACTCCTGGCCTGCGTAAGGCTTTGCCTAATTCCAAATTTGTAGAAGGCTTGCGTTTCTATCCTAACGATACTGCTGCTGTTAATAAGTGGGTAGAATCCTTAAACCTTTAAAATGAACCTTCAGGCGACCAATCAACTCCTCTTCAGCAATGCTGATTTAAAAAAGTTAATAATACCTCTTACTCTAGAACAAATCCTCTTCATGCTGGTAGGCATCGCGGACACTTTAATGGTGTCCGCACTAGGAGAGGAAGCTATGTCAGGTGTTAGCCTTATTAATATACTTGAATATTTCATGTATACGGTGATGTCTGCAATCTGTAGTGGTGGCGGCATTGTTATCTCTCAATATATAGGCGCTAAAAACAACTTGTTAGCCAAGAAAACTGCGAATCAGCTTTTAAGCTTAGCTATGGTGATCGCTTTTATATTATCAACTCTGGGGCTTATCTACCATAAAGGATTTCTTCATCTGCTTTACGGTAACGTAGATACAGGTGTTATGCAGGCAGCTGATACTTATTTCCTTATAGCAGTATGCTCGATTCCCTGTATAGCAATTCATCAGGCTTGTAGTGCTATGTTTCGTTCCATGAATGAGACTAAAATACCTCTGTACACTGTGATTGTCCTGAATATTACTAATATAATTGGTAATTACATGGCTGTTTATGTTTTACATGCTGGAGTGTATGGTGTAGCCTTAGCTACTGTCTTGGCTAGAGTGGTGGGCAATGCTTTGATGCTAATTTGTTCCTTGCAGACTAAATATGTTTTACATATTAATTTACCTGAACTGTTGACTTTTGATAGCTTTTTAACTCGTAAGATTTTAAGTGTTTCTATTCCAAATAGTATTGAAAATGGTTTGTTTGCAGCAGGTAAAGTTATTATGACAAGTATTGTTGCCTTGTTTGGTACTACTCAGACAGCGGCTAATGCTGTTAGCAATACCTATCAGATTTCCGCAATTTTTGTTGTCAATGCTATTAATATGGCTATGCTGACAGTGGTAGGACAATGTGTAGGTGCTAATGAATATGAACAGGCTAAATATTATGTTAAAAAGCTTTTAAAGCTATCCTTTTGGTCTACTGCTGCTTTAAGCGTATTAGTAATAATGGCTTTGCCTCTAACCTTAGATTTTTACCATATTTCAGCTGAAACTCAAAGACTCGTAATAATTTTAGTAATATTGCATAATGTGGCAGCTACCATATTACAACCATTATGCTTCAATTTGCCTAATGCAATTAGAGCAGCTGGTGATGTAGGTTTTACCATGCGAGCCGGGATAGGTTCGATGTTGATCTTTAGACTAGGTGTTGCTTACATAGCTGGAATATTGCTAAACTACCAGATTTTAGGCGTTTGGTTTGCAATGGTTGCAGATTGGTTCGTTAGATCGCTGTTGTTTACCTATAGATGGAAAAGCGGAGTTTGGAAAAATTATCGCATAGTTTAGGATTAACTGAATATTTGTCGAAACACATACTGATTATATAATACAGGAGGCT
>JAKSOK010000207.1 GCA_024405615.1 Phascolarctobacterium sp. | reverse complement strand
AACTGACTTATTAAGTCAGTTCGATTTCATTTTGTGCAATCATTACGATTTCTGTATTGATAGTTTCTACTTTATTTGTGGCACCTAGAATAAGGCATTTTTCAACGAGATTATTAAGTTTTCTAATAGAACCATTACTACAGGAAATAATGGCTTCTATGCTGTTAGCATCAAAAATAGGTGTTGTAACACCACATGATTTAAGTCTAGTAAGAATGTATTCAGCAGTTTCTTCTCGACTAATGCCTTCAAAGTTATAACTAATAATAATCCGTTGTTTCAAAGCTTCATGGACTTGTTTAGATAGAATATTATTAAGTACTGGTTGCCCTATTAGAATAAAGATGGCATGATTTTTTGAATCCATTTCAAAATTTAAAAGAAGCTTGATATCATTAAGGACATCAGTCTTTAGATACTGTGCCTCATCAATTATAATGACAGGTACAATTTTTTTATTTTTAACCAAGGTAACAATGCAATCTCGGATTTGATTAAAAACGTCAATTTTTTTGCAAGCAGGTTCAAGTCCTAAACCGTAGGCTAGTGTTCTATAAAACTCAGGAACTGTAACTGTTGAAAGAGGGATATAAACTACTTTATAAAGATTACTATTTAATCCTGTTGTAAAACATCTCATAGCATAAGTTTTTCCTACTCCTGCAAGGCCTGTAAATAAACCTATTCCACGTGTATTTTTAAGATATTCAAAGCGTCCTTTGGCTTGTTTAAAATCTTTAGTTTCCATACACTGCTTTTCTGAAATTTCCTTTTGAAAAGGATTAAACTCCATACCCCAATAACTTTTATACATAGTATTCACTCCTCACTTATATCTGAAAAATCCATACGTTTTTTACGTTTAATCTTGGCATTATCAACTTTATTCACAAGATGAATTGTTTCCAGCAGCTTATGATCATCACTAAAAATATAAGCTTCATCTAGTTGGCTTGGAAGATAACGTAACTTAATTCTTTTACCTATATATTGCATAGGTACCTCATAAATTTGTTGACCGATTACAACAGTAGCATCACTATAAACACGTCTTTCAATACGATGTAAAAAGTGTTGATTGAGTAATTCATAGGGGATGTGTTTAATGTGTTCATAATCTTTGAGATAACGGTCTCTAGGTGTAGTAGCAATACTGGAATGTACTGCGTTGTTATAATACTTATTTAGGTAACTCCAGTAGTCTTCATTAAGTTTGTCTAAGCTTTGATAAGTTGTCCAATCTAAACCATTGATCCAGCCATCCTTAATGGTTCTAAAACTGCGTTCAATTTTACCTTTACCTTGTGGTGTATAAGGTTTGCTATGAATAAGTGTAATACCCAAAGAAGCACAGATATAACCTAGTTGCTCATTACGATAACTACTGCCATTATCTACAAATAATCTTTTAGGTACACCATACTTGGCAATAGCTTTTTTAAAAGCATCTTGCATGTTAGCGGCAGTATCATTAAAGTAGAATTCACCATGGACAAGTAGCCGTGACGCATCATCAATAAAAGCAATAAGATAAGTCTTTTTCTTGATACCGTTTACTGTGAGAATGGGTCCATGAGAAGAATCTGCTTGCCAACAATCATTGGCAAAAGCCATTTCAAAAGCTCTACGATCTTCAGGCATCAGTTGACTGGGTTTTAAATCATTATCACGGATATACCTTAAAACTGTGGCAAGGGAAGTTTGAGATTGTTTAATGGCACCTTCTTCAATGAGTTTGTGATAAATCAAAGTACCTGTAATATAAGGAAATTTTTCTTTAAGCTCATGAATTCTAAGAATAGCCTTGTCATTAAGCACTCTAGGTCGCCCTCTATCACTACGTGGCTTAGGAATAAGTGCATCAAAGCCACCATGTTTGTAGTCAAGATACCAGTTTTTAAAAGTATCAGCTGCAAAACGTTCAGTTTTTCCAGTGGGTAAAAGATGCTCACGTTTAGCAAGCTCTCTAAAAAAGTAGGATTTAGAGGGCCCTTCATACGTATTATTGACCACAGGTGCAATGAGGGAAAACTTAAAAAGTGCTATTTCACGAAGTGTTTTTTCGTCCATAACTAGCCTCCTATTGATGTGATTTGCTATAAATAAAGCTTAACAAGGAGAGTGACGTAAATCTATGCAAAAGTTATGTGGTAGGGTCAAAACTAAGAAATATTGCTGCCTAAGTAAACAGGTTTAGGGAAAATAAAGCGAAATTTTTGCATAAGAAAAGCCCACCGCGTGTAGAAAAAAAACTCAGAAGTAAAAGTAGGCCTAGATAGAATAAGCTGTAGCATAGAAGAAAAGTTCATAGCATCAAGAAACTGAAGTTCTCTAAGTACAAGTTTACATTCATTTTCAAAACTGAGAAGTCGTTTAATAAAAAAAGAAATGAGCTCATAAGAAATGCTGTATTTACGGGCTGTTTGAGAGAGCGTTTGTTTGTTAAGAAAAACCTTAGAAGTGATTTGAAGGAAAGTTGTGAGACCATAAATGCTATATGGAATAATATCGTTAGGTAGTATAGCATGAGTAGCATTACAAGAAATACATTGTAGTCGTAATACTTTTAGGGAATGCTCTTGTAACGTATCATTTTCAAGATATAAAACATGTCTTTCATAAAAACCATGCCTATGCCAAGTATGCTGAGCACCACATTTAGGACAAATATAATCAAAATCTATATAATTATTAGAAATATTTTCCATATACCCCTTTAAATCTATTTGAAAGTGTAGTATCATAATCCCGTAGTGTCCTAGTCCTTTCTAGGATGTTTAGATTTGGAGGAGATACCTTGGTGAGGGAATGGCTCCTCCATTTCTTTATTTTATGGTAATATTTAGAATAATTATAGGGGTAAGCCAATGTGAAATATAATTTACACAATGGCTTACCCCTTTTATATTTGATAGGTGATTGACTTTTGCAAAAAACTGCGTTTTTTGAGGGCATATAATCCGCAAATCTACAATTAATACGTGCTGATAGATCTTTGATATGCATAGATTGTTCTTCAATAATGTTA
>JAKSOK010000206.1 GCA_024405615.1 Phascolarctobacterium sp. | reverse complement strand
GGTAAGTTTTCAGTTACCAAGGACGGAAGATTTAGATTAGATATGAACCGTCCATATCCTAAGGTACCTCTACGTATTAGTGAGCAGGCTATGCAAAAAATCATCCACAAAGATAAAGCGTATGATTTAGTTGCTCTATACGGACAGGGTTCTGCGGTTACAATATATGCTTTAAAACGATATGAGTATTGGTTAAATAAGTTTTAGTATTTCTCATGGGGAGGAGCTGATATCGATGTCTGATCCTAAAGTTCAAGAGCTTTCTGCAGAAGAGGTCCTGCAAAAGTTTGACAAAGAATCAAACAAACGTGAAATGACTGGCACTTGGAACTATATCATCTCTGGTATTTGTATCCTATTTGCAGCCTTTCAAATTTATACTGCTACCTTTGGTGTTCTCGATGCCATGCTGCAACGTGCAACCCACTTAGGTTTTGGTTTTTTACTTATCTTTTTGTTATATCCAACTCGCCAATCCTGGTCTAAGAGAAGCATGCATCCTTTAGATGTTGTTTTTGCTTTACTTGGCTTTAGCTCTGTTGCTTATATTTTGTACTTCTACCAAGATCTAGTTCTTAGAGCTGGTATGAATACAGAAACAGACTTTTATGTAGCTGTTGTAGGCGTTGCCCTTATTTTTGAAGCTGCACGTCGTGTAGTAGGCTGGCCTATGATTTGCGTTGCATTATTCTTTATTTGCTATGCTTTTGGTGGTCCGTATATTCCTGGTATCCTTGCTCATAGAGGCGTAGGCTTGGAAGAACTTGTTGACCATCTGTTCTACACTACTGAAGGTATTTTCGGTACTCCTATGGGCGTATCTTCTACCTTCATCTATCTCTTCATCTTATTCGGTTCCTACCTCGAAGCTACCGGCCTTGGCAAATTCTTCATCGATATTGCTAATGCTATCGCTGGTTGGGCAGCAGGTGGTCCTGCAAAAGTAGCAGTTCTTTCCTCCGGCCTTATGGGTACAGTATCTGGTTCTTCCGTAGGTAACGTAGCAGGTACTGGTGCATTTACCATTCCTATGATGAAAAAACTTGGCTATCGTCCTGCATTCGCAGGTGCAGTAGAAGCAGCTGCTTCCACTGGTGGTCAATTAATGCCCCCTGTAATGGGTGCTGCAGCTTTCTTAATGGCTGAATTCGTTGGCGTTCCTTATTTCGATGTAGTTAAAGCTGCAGTTATTCCTGCAATGCTTTATTATATTGGCGTTTGGCTGGGCGTACACTATGAAGCAAAGAAATTCGGTTTAAAAGGTACTCCTCGTGAAGAATTACCTAAGTTTGGTCCTTTGTTCATGGAAAAAGGTCACTTAGCAATTCCTTTGGCAGTAATCGTTTACCTCTTGGTAAGTGGTTATACTCCCATGCGTGCAGCTCTTGCAGCAATCGCACTTTCCATTGTCTGCGCTTGCATGAGAAAATCTACTCGCATTAGCTTCAAACAAATCGTACAAGGTTTGATTGATGGTTCTAAGGGCGTACTTGGCGTACTTATCGCTTGTGCTACCGCAGGTATCATCATTGGCGTTGTTACCAAAACCGGTGTAGGCCTCAAGATTGCAACTGCACTTCTTGACCTTGCAGGTGGTCAATTGTTACCGGCAATGTTCTTTACCATGATTACCAGCTTGATTCTTGGTATGGGCGTTCCTACTACTGCAAACTACGTAATCACTTCCACTATTGCGGCTCCTGCACTTGTACAAATGAACGTACCTGTTCTTGCAGCTCACATGTTTGCGTTCTACTTTGGTATCGTAGCAGACGTAACTCCTCCTGTAGCTCTTGCAGCTTACGCAGGTGCTGGTATCGCTGGCTCCAATCCTATGAAGACTGGTGTTATCGCTGCAAAGCTTGCAATTGCAGCATTCATCGTACCCTATATTTTCGTTCTTGCTCCTGAACTGTTAATGGTTAACGCAACTCCGTTGGCAATTCTTTACGCAGGTGCAACTGCAATCATTGGTATGTGGGGCGTATCCATTTCCATGATTGGCTTCTGCCAAAACCTTTTGAATGCAATTCAAAGACTGATGTTCTTCGTTGGTGGTCTTTGCATGATCATTCCTGGTGCTGTTACTGACGCAGCAGGTCTTGGACTCTTGGTTGCAGCATTCATGTGGCAACGTATGAACAAAGTCAAAGGTGCTATTAAACAAGAAGAGTAACGAGAACCTTAAAATAATTCATTAATACAAATAAGAGCTATGATTTGATTGAAATTCATGGCTCTTATTTTAATTTATGAGAAAGATTGGTCTAAATTTAGATTAGATGTTTATTCGAATTATAAAATAGATTATTCTTTTAAACATGACAAAAGTCTGATAATCTCTATTGCGATAGAAGGGGAAAAAGGTTAGGAAAAGAATTATAGTATATAGTTCAATGATATAAATGATAGATTTTTAGTGTTACGAAAGTGTTTGTGAAAAATATCTATAAGTAAGCAGGAAATTTAGCATTATTCACGAAATTAATAAAAATGGAAAGTACTCTCGACGAGTTTGAAAAATATACACACCCCATTGTCCACTAAGTTCAAATTATATATTATAGAGAGTATGAGAGGAGAAGAATTATGGATTTTGAAATGAATATGCAAGACTACAAGGAAGCCTTTGTTAAAGCTGGCTATGATGTTAGAGGTACCAAAAACTTCATTGCCATCCAAAATGCTTTTGGCAATAATCTGTATGTTAACAGCTGTAACGTTAGCTACTGGAAGCCTGCGACCTTCGTAAAGATTGTTATGGATGCTTATGTAGACGGCATTGAGACCGGTGATGATGTAAACATCAAAAAAATTAACGAAGTAAATCACAGAATGTCTGGTTTAAAAATTACTTTTAACACCAATGCTGAAGAGCCCATTTACTGGTTCGAGAAAACCGTTCCTGTGTCTGTATTCGGTATTTTGGATAAGGAACAAGGTGGTGCTCTTTTAATAGAGTCTGTTAAGGATTTGCTGGCTGCTGCTTCTGAAAGCGTAGCTCATTTAAACGGCACCTATGTAGATGATTCTGCTGTACCTGCTTATAGCAACGATTTAG